>JBDUCE010000403.1:0-3090 GCA_040003635.1 Betaproteobacteria bacterium | reverse complement strand
GACGGCACGGGCCTGATCGGCGGTGGCGATACCGGACAAGTTGGGGGCCAAGTCGGACACTACAAGATCGACCTTCTGGCCATTGAGCGCCGCTTCGAGGGCCTGGACCACGGCGTCCTCCCGAAAATCCCCCTTGAGCACGGTAACGCCCGGCAGGGGCGCGATGTCGAGGACATCAAGGGCCACAATCCGGGATTTTCCGCCGAGCCGCTCGCGCAGGACCTGGGTCCAGCTGCCGGGCGCGGCGCCCAGATCCACGACGGCCATCCCCGGCCGGAACAGGGCATCCTTTTGCGCGAGCTCGATCAGCTTGAACGCGGCGCGCGATCGGTAGCCGAGCCGGTTCGCCTCCTGCACCCAATGGTCGTTGACGTGCTCCTGCATCCACGCCTTGGTGAATTTATTCTTCTTGATTGCCTTCTTGGGCATGGCTGCTGGTGACGATTTCGCGATGGGGCGAGGGCGCTATGGTGAACGATTTACCGACGGTGGCTGCCCTTCCCGGACCATCGCACGCCCCGCTTGCCAGCGTCAATCGGCCCTTCGGCGAATCGACCGAACGAAGGCCCGCGACGATACCCCCGCGATGCGGTGGCTCGGCAGGTTAAACTTTGGCATGGCCTCTTTGAACCCGTCCCAGCG
Source organism: Betaproteobacteria bacterium (assembly GCA_040003635.1). GTDB lineage: Bacteria > Pseudomonadota > Gammaproteobacteria > Burkholderiales > Casimicrobiaceae > CAIWHR01. The sequence continues at coordinate 2,448 of JBDUCE010000403.1, read as the reverse complement.
CCGCACGCTGCGCGCCAAAGCGCATCACCTGCATCCCGTGGTCTTCGTCGGCAATCACGGGTTGACGCCCGCCGTGCTGCACGAGATCGACGTCAACCTCATGGCGCATGAACTGGTCAAGCTGCGGATGTTCAGCGACGATCGCGCCGAACGCGAGACCGTGCTCGCGCGCATCTGCGCCGAGCTCGACGCGGCGCCGGTGCAGCATCTGGGCAAGGTACTCGTGGTGTACAGGGCGCGGCCCGAAGAGCCTGCTCCGGAACCTAAACCCGGGGCGCGCGAGAAGCGTCGCGCGGTCGCCGAGGCACCGAAACACCTGTACGCTGCAAAGAGCGTGAAACCGTCCGGCGAGCGCACCCGCGTGCCCGCATCGCGCGTTGCCACCAAAGGCCGCGCCAGTGCCGTCCGCGGTGCGGCCGGCGGCCCGATCATCGAGGGCGGGCGCCGCGGACGCGCCATTGCTGCGCCCCGCACCCCCAAAAAAACAGGCACGGCCAAGGCCTTTGGCGCGGGCAAAGCAGCGGCTGCCGCCTATCAGACGCCTCAGGCACCCCGTCCGGGACGCTCGCGCGCGACACCTGCCGGCCCACGGCCGCCACAGCAGCGCCGCCGTCGCGGGTAGCAAGCTGTCCGAGTACCCGGTTTGCTTCTTTGTCACGACTCGAGCGCGAAGCATGAGCAGGTTTCGGCGACCAAGGAGACGATTCGATGAGTGAGAAGAAATTGCGCAGCCAGGCCTGGTTCGCGCGCCAGGACAAGATGGGCTTCTATTACCGGTCCTGGCTCAAGAATCGCGGCTTTCCCCAGGATCAGTTCGAAGGCCGGCCGGTCATCGGAATTTGCAATACCTGGTCGGAATTGACTCCGTGCAACTCGCATTTCCGGACCATCGCCGAGCATGTGCGCTGGGGCGTGCTCGACGCGGGAGGATTTCCTCTCGAATTCCCGGTGATGTCGCTCGGGGAAACGATGCTCCGGCCCACCGCCATGCTCTACCGGAACCTAGCGTCGATGGACGTCGAGGAATCGATTCGCGCCAACCCGCTGGACGGGGTGGTCCTGTTGATGGGCTGCGACAAGACGACGCCCGCGCTGCTGATGGGCGCGGCGAGCGTCGACGTGCCGACGATCGGTGTCTCGGGCGGGCCGATGCTGCGCGGCATTCATTGCGGCAAGGCGATCGGCTCCGGCACCAACGTGATTTCGATGAGCGAGCAACTGCGCTCGGGCCAGATCACGCTGTCGGAATTCCACGAAGCGGAAGCCGACATGCATCGCTCGCACGGCCATTGCATGACGATGGGCACCGCGTCGACGATGGCCTGCATGGTCGAGGCGCTGGGGGTGGGCATGCCGGGCAACGCCGCCATTCCCGCGGTCGACGCCCGCCGCAATCTGCTGGCGCGCGAAGCCGGCCGGCGCATTGTCGCGCTCGTGAAAGAAGACACCGTGCTGTCGAAGATCCTCACCCGCGAAGCGTTCGAGAATGCGATCCGCGTGAACGCGGGCATTGGCGGCTCGACCAACGCCGTCGTGCATCTGATCGCGATCGCCCGGCGCGTCGGCATCAAGCTCGGCCTCGACGACTGGGACCGGCTCGGTCGTGACGTGCATTGCCTCGTCGACCTGATGCCGTCAGGACGCTACCTGATGGAAGACTTCTTCGAAGCCGGCGGGCTGCCGGTCGTGATCCGCGAATTGAGCGCGCACGGTCTGCTGCACGACAGCGCGCTCACGGTGAACGGAAAGAACCTCGGCGACAACAATCGCGACGCGCAATGCTGGAAACCCGACGTCGTGCGCACGTTCGACGATCCGTTCAAGCGTGACGCCGGCATCGCGGTGCTGCGCGGAAACCTGGCGCCCGACGGCGCGATCATCAAGCCGTCCGCCGCGTCGCCGCATCTGATGCAGCACACGGGACGCGCGGTCGTCTTCGAATCGATCGAGGACCTGCACGCACGGATCAACGACGATGCGCTCGACATCGACGAGACGTGCGTAATGGTGCTCAAGTACTGCGGTCCGAAGGGCTATCCGGGAATGGCTGAAGTGGGCAACATGCCGTTGCCGCCCAAGCTCCTGCGGCGCGGCGTCACCGACATCGTGCGCATCTCGGATGCACGGATGTCAGGCACTGCGTATGGAACCGTCGTGCTGCATATGGCGCCCGAGTCGGCCGCGGGTGGGCCGCTCGCGCTGGTCGCGAACGGCGACCGCATCACTCTGGACGTCGATCAACGCAATCTGCACCTGCACCTGGACGATGCCGAACTTGCCCGCCGGCGGGCTTTGTGGCAACCGCCACCGCCGCACGCGGTGCGCGGGTACGTCAAGCTCTACATCGATCATGTGCTGCAGGCCAACGATGGAGTCGATCTCGATTTCCTGGTCGGCCGCACCGGCCCTGCGGTGCCGCGCGACAATCATTAGTGTGCTGAATCACAA
>JBDUCE010000036.1:0-10393 GCA_040003635.1 Betaproteobacteria bacterium | reverse complement strand
CGTCCTATGCGGCATCGAAATTTAAGATGTCACGCGCGCGAGTACGGTCAGCCCGCGAAGCGTTCGAGGGCCAAATTGGCGATACAACCCATCGTTCATTATACTTGTCGCTCGGCGCGAAAGCGCCGGAGCACCAGCCGGCCCGCGGGGCCAGCCGCCTGACCATACCCGATCGCAGCAACATTCAACGGACAGGAGCCCTCATGAATCGCCAGCGTCGTGACGTATTGAAAGCCGCCGTGGCCACCGCGCTCGCCGCCGGAGTGCCGGCCTGGGCCCAGGACCGGTCGCCGCTGAAGCTCGGTCTGGCGATGCCGCTGACGGGATCGCAATCCGCCTTTGGCAAGGATCAGGTCGTGGCGGCGCAGTGGGGTGTCGAAAGCGTCAACGCCAAGGGCGGCATTCAGGGGCGCAAGCTGGAGATGATCGTGCTCGATACCCAGGCCGATGCCCAGGTCGGCATCAATGCGGTGAATCGCCTGATCAGCGTCGAAAAAGTACCGGTATTCATCACCGCCTGGAGTGCGGTGGTGAAGGCTGTGGCGCCCATCGCCAATCGCGAGAAAGTGCTCGAGCTCTCGGTGGGTGCCAACTCGCCCGATATCGCCAAGCTCGGCGACTACGTGTTCACGACTTTTCCGCTCGCCGACGTGGACGTCACGGCGGTGGCGCGCTACGCGAATCAGAAGCTCGGCAAGAAGACCGCGGCGGTGCTCTACATCAACAACGACACCGGCGTGGAGGCGGCGAAGGTCTACAGGGACGCGTTCGAAAAAGCGGGCGGCAAGGTCGTGGCCTACGAGGCATATGACCCGAAGGCAACCGACTACTCCGGCATGCTCTTGAAGGTCCGCGTCGCCAATCCGGACATGGTCCATATTCACGGCCTTATCACCGACTTGCCGCAAGTGATCGCGCAGATGCGCCAGTTGGGCCTGACGCAGCGGGTCTCCAGTTACTCCGCCGGCTACAATCCGAACATCATCAAACAGCTGGGACCGGCAGCCGAGGGCCTGATCGTAACCTCGCTCGCGCCGGGAGAAAAAGACAGCCCGGAGCTCACTGCTTACATCGAGCGGTGGAAGAAACAGGAAGGCCGCGTTCCCAACGGCTTGCCGTATACCCAATATTTGCACGACGGGCCGATCATGGTCGCACACATGTTCGATTGGGTGCTCAAGAACAATCTGCCGATCAACGGCGAAAACATGCGGCGCGCCATGCTCACGATCAAGCGCTTCGATCTTCCGCTGTCCGGCCCGGTGGAGGTCAGCGAGACGCATCAAGTGGTGAAGCCCGTGTACCTGTTGACCGTCGAGAATGGCCAGTTCGTGCCGCTCGCGACGGTGAGCTAAAAGCAACGCGTCCATCCTTTTCGCAACGTGGGCGTCCAACCCGCGTTGCATTTTCATGTTCGATCCGGTCGTTCTTGCCCAGATCCTGTGGACGGGCCTCGCCACCTCCAGCTACCTGGTGCTGTTCACCATCGCGTTTGCGTTGGTACTCAAGGTGGTCAAGCTGTGGAATTTTGCCCAGGCTGGATTGATGGCGATCGCCTTCTACGCGATGTTCGCGGCGGTCAATCAATTCCAGTGGCCGACCATTCTGGCGGTGGCTTTCGGTCTCCTCCTGACGCTCGCCGCTTCGCTCGCATTCGAGATCTACGGTTTACGCACGCTGCGCGCCCGCCGCACTTCCAGCTTGATGTTCTTTATCTTCACCCTCGTCTGCTCCGAGTTCGCGGCCTACTCCCTGACCTTCATCTTCGGCACCGAGCCCGCCCCGCTGTTCGCGCAAATCCTGTCGCCGGTGCACATATTGGCCGGCATTGCGGTGTCCGACTGGGACCTGTTGGCGGTAGCGGTGACGCTGGTGCTGGCGATCGGGCTTGCCCTGTATTTCCGGCTCGCCCGCGAAGGGCAGTTCATGGTCGCTGTGGCCGACAACGCCGAGCTCGCCGAGCTCTATGGCATCAACGCCAAGCGCGCCTTTGAGGCAGCCTTTGCCATCGCCAGTGTCTTCATCTGCGCCGGAATGTATCTCTATGGCGCGCGCACGGCCGTGATTCCGACGACGTCGTTGCAGCTCATGCTGTTCGCGGTGATCGCGACGCTGCTCGGAGGCATGGGCAACGTCTTCGGCGCAGCGTTTGCGGCCGTCGCGCTATCGCTCGTCCAGAGCTACAGCGTGCTGGTGATTCCGTCGCGATGGCAAGGGCTCATCGTGTATGTCTTCCTGTTCATCACGATTCTGTTCTTCCCGCGGGGCGTCAATACCAGCGCTTGGGCGAGGCGGCTGCGAGCACGCCGGGCGCCGGTGGGTTGAGTAGGGCGCATGGACTATTTCTACTCCATCCTGATCCTGATCGGCATCTATGTCGTACTCGCGTCCAGTTTCAACCTGATCATCGGCAACGCGGGATTGGTCTCGATTGCTCATCCGATCTTCTTCGCGCTGGGCGCGTACACCGCTGGACTGGCCGCGATCTATTTCGGCCTGCATGCCATCGTGGCGACCCTTGCCGGCGGAGTCGTCGCGGCGCTGTTCTCGCTGATGATGTCGTTGCCCAGCCTACGGGTGAGCGGCGACTACTTGATGATCACCTCGATCGGCTTTCAGCTCGGGCTCCTGCAAGTGATCAAGAACGTCGAGTTCACCGGCAGTCAGGGCGGCCTTTCCAACATTCCCACACCGGTGACCGGGCCCTATCGCGGGCTCGTCTATTCGGTCGTTTCGCTCGCGGTCGCGGCCACGGTGGTATGGATTATTCGCTGGATCGTGCGCGGGCCTTATGGCCGCGCAATCACCGCCATGCGCGACGACGAGCTCGCCTTCCTGGCATTGGGACGCGATGCCATGCGGATCAAGATCGTGATCTTCGCCGTCGGCTGCGGATTGGCCGGAATCGCGGGTGGCTTGTACGCGTTCTATTATCAGTACGTGAGTCCCGAACAGTTCGAGATCCTGGCTTCGGCAGCCATGCTCACCATGGTCGTGGTTGGCGGTATGGGATCCACGCTGGGTCCCGTCGTCGGCGCGGTGCTGCTGATTGCGCTGCCGCAAGCGATCACTTTCCTGGAGCTGCCGCCAGCCATCATGGCGCCGCTGCAGGGGATGCTTTTCACGCTACTCGTGATCGTGTTCGTGTTCATTCGTCCCCAAGGACTGATCTCGCCGGAAGGACCGACGCCGCTGCCAGGTCACCGTCAGGTCAATCGCGGCGGTCCCCGATGAACGCGGTGCTCACACTGGAGGGACTCTGCAAAAGCTTCGGTGGCATCGTCGTTGCGGATCACATCACGCTCGAGCTCGAGCGCGGCCACATTTTGGGACTGATCGGCCCGAACGGGGCCGGCAAGACTTCTCTTTTCAATCTGATCTCCGGAGTCGTGCCGCCTGATGCGGGCGACATACGCCTGAACGGGGTCAGCATCCTCGCGCGGCCGCTTTACCAGCGTGCGCGTATGGGCATTGCGCGCACGTGGCAGCAAATGCGCCTCTTCCACACTATGACCGTGCTGGAGAACATGGTCGTGGCGCCGCGCGAATACGTCGCCGAATCGATGCTGAACCTGGTATTCAAGCCCCGCGCGCTGCGGCACGCGGACGAGATTGCCTGCGAGCAGGCGATGCGCATCCTGGAGCGCATGCATCTCGCCCAATGCGCCGATTCGCTGGTGATGGACATTCCCTTCGGCCAGCAGAAGCTCGTGGGTCTCGCGCGGGCGCTCATGAACGACGGTCCGTGCCTGCTGCTCGACGAGCCGATGGCGGGCGTGGAAGGGCAAGCCTACGACACCATTAAGGCAGTGGTCCGGCAGGAAGCGGCGGCCGGGCGTGCGGTGTGCGTTGTCGAGCACAACATTTCGTTCATCAAGGATTTGTGCACGAGCGCGGTGTTCATGTCGTTCGGCGCCATTCTCGAGCGGGGCAGCGTCGCTGATCTGCTCGCGAGCAAGTCGCTCACCGAGCTCTACTTCGGAGCCTGAAGCGTGCTGTGCTTCGAAAAGGTCGGCGCCTCCTACGGCAGTTTCCCGGCACTGCGCGATATCTCGTTCGAAGTGAAGGACGGGGAGCGCGTCGGCATTTTTGGTCATAACGGTGCGGGCAAGACCACCTTGCTGCGCTGTGGCATCGGCGATTTCGCGGGCATGACCGGCCGAGTCACCTACAAGAATGCGGCGATCGTGCAGGGCGAGGTGCACCAGAACGCGCGGCGCGGCATGGGCTTCGTACCGCAAGGCCACAACGTGTTCCGCGAGCTCGTGGTCGAGCAGAATCTCAGGATCGCAGGCCTGCTGCACGACCCGGGCTATGTCAGCGAGGTCTACCGCCTGTTCCCCATCCTGCACGACCGCCACGGCCAGCTCGCGGGATCGCTGTCGGGCGGACAGCAGCAGATGCTCGCGCTCGGTATGGCGTTGATGACCCGGCCCTCGATCCTGCTGCTGGACGAGCCCAGCACCGGCCTTGCGCCCATTGTCGTCAAGAGCGTGCTTGGGAGCCTGCGCGAGATCAATGAGGCGAGCGGCACGACCATCCTCCTGGTGGAGCAGGCGGTGCAGGCAACGTTGCGCGAAATCAGTCGCGCCATCGTCATCAAGACCGGCCGCGTCATCTTCGACGGACCCAGCACGGAGCTCGCGGCCCAGGCAAACTTGTGGGAATGGTTCTGACGTTCTCCGGAAGCGTGCAGGAGCCGAGGATCAGTGGAGGCGCTGCCGCGTTGCTGCGTCTCGGGTTGATGTCGCGCCGGCGGAGGTGGCCGCGGCACAAGGTGGCCCGTGCGACATCGACATGAAAACGAGCGACGTGAACGAACAGAGAATTGCCCGTGATATCAGTAGTGAACGAGGTCGCGCTGCGGCGCGTGTTGTTGAATCGGGCGGAATAGCCGAATCAGGGGAAATCCATGCCAGTGTTGAGCGCAGAAGGAAAGACGTTTGCAACCGAGGTGTCGGTGCTTATCATCGGCGCGGGCGCCTGCGGGTGCTCGGCGGCGCTGGCCGCCAACGAACGCGGCGCCGACGTTCTTATTCTGGAGCGCGATGCCAAGCCCGCCGGCAACACGTCATTGTCGGGCGGGCAGATCCCGGCTGCCGGTACCAAGCTGCAAAAGGCCGCAGGGCTTCTCGACGACACGCCAGAAATCCTCGCGCAGGACCTTATCAACAAGGCACACGGCGAATGCGACGTCGACCTTGCCAAGCACATCGCCGCGGAATCAGCGAAGACCGTCGATTGGGTGGTCGATCGCTACCACATGCCGCTCTCTTGCATTGTCGACTTTGTCTATCCCGGCCATTCGAAGCCGCATATGCACGCTTCGCCGTCGCGTTTTGGCGCCGAGTTGCTCGCGGTGTTTCTCGCTTCGGTCGAACACGAGGGCATACCGATTGCGACCTCCGCCCCTGTGACAGATCTCTTTGCGGACAAGGACGGCCGCATCTTCGGCGTGCGCGTGACGCGTCCGGACGGCAAGATCGAGGACATCGGTTGCTCGGCCTTGATCCTGGCGTGCAACGGCTACGGTGGAAACAAGGCAATGCTTGCCAAGTACATCCCGGAGATCGCCGACGCCCATTACCACGGTCATGTCGGGAACCAGGGCGATGCAGTGAGGTGGGGCCAGGAACTCGGTGCCTCGATCAAGGATATGGGAGCGTTTCAGGGGCACGGCGCGGTCACCACACCGCACAACATCCATTTGTCCTGGCCCTCGATTACGGAAGGCGGCTTCCAGGTCAACAAAAACGGCCTGCGTTTCTCCAACGAGAATCAGGGCTATTCCGAACAGGCGCTCCGTGTCTTGCGCCAGCCTGATCACGTAGCCTGGACCATTTGGGACGAGCGCTGCCAGGAGATCGCCATTACGTTGCACAGCCAGGTGGAAGCGCTCAATGCCGGCGCCATCAAGCGCTACGCGTCTGTCGAAGACATGGCCAAGGCAATCGGCTGCGACACCAAGACTTTGGCGCAGACGGTGATCGATGTCGCCGACGCTGCCCTTGGCAAGAAAAAGGACCCGATCGGCCGCGATTTCTCAACCAAACCCCCGCTCAAGCCGCCTTACTACATGGCGAAAGTCACCGGTGCTTTGTTTCACACCCAAGGGGGTCTCGAAGTCGACAAGCAGGCGCGTGCGCTCAAGAAAGACGGCACGCCATTCCCCAATCTGTTTGCCGGCGGCGGTGCGGCACGCGGCCTGTCGGGTCCGGCGGACTGGGGTTACCTTTCGGGCTCGGGCTTGTTGATGGCGACCAACCTTGGCCGCCTTGCAGGCGAAGCGGCCGCCGCATTGCTAAAGCGATAAGCGATCGCGGTCAGTCGCGCGCTCGCAACGGACCCTGACGTCGTACTTCTGGACGAGCCGTTCAGCGCGCTTGACGAGCAGACTCGGCAACACGTCCAACAGGAGTTCGTCCGGATCTGGCAGGAGACCGACCAGACCGTGCTCCTGGCATAGCGATAAGAGATTTGCATCGATGTCGATCTGGCGCGGCATTTGCTGGTGTACGGCTGCGCGGTTACATTTCAGCTCGCGCCAGTGTGCGTCTCAAGTACTTGCCGTAACCGGGTTCGCCGACAAGCTTCCCCTCGTTCATCACCGTCACCCCGCGCACGATCGCGCGCACCGGCCAGCCCTTCAAGGTCCACTCCTCGTATAGGCTGTAATCGGCATACGAGCCAAGCTCGGCGGGGTTCACGACGCGCGCTCGATTGACATCGACCAGCGTGAAATCCGCATCGCTGCCGACGGCGATACGGCCTTTGCTCGGCGCCAGATCGAAAATCTCCGCCGGACCCGAGGTCAGCAATGCCGCAATCCGCTCGAGCGACAAACGCCCTTTGTGATAGCCCTCCGAAAGCAGCACCGGCAGAATGGTCGCGATGCCGGGGAACCCCTGCGCCGCAACCCACATGTTCTTTTCCTTGGCGACCCGTCGGCGCGCCGAATGGTCGGATCCGACGACATCGATCGTCCCATCCGCCAATCCCTCCCACAGCGCGTCGCGATCATCGCTGGACTTGAACGGTGGGTTCGCCTTGCCGATCGGACCGATATCCGAATCTTCGGTGTGCGTGAGGTAATGCGGACAGGTCTCGACGAAGACCTGGTCATAGCGCTGGCGCCACTTGCGCACCTCGTCCAGCGCGATGCGGCTCGAAAGATGCGGAAGGTAAACGCGTGCGCCAAGGTGCTCGGCAAAGTACATGGCGCGGACGCAATTCTCGGCTTCGGTAAACGCCGGTTTCGCCCTGGCCCAATGCTTCAAGGTATCGCCGCCCTCCGCTTGCACGCGTCTGCGCACGCGGTTCACGATCTCGATGTTCTCGGTGTGGCATACGACCGTGATCTTGCCGATGCGGGCGGACTCGCTCAGCAGATCGTAGAAGTAGCCATCGTCGGTCCCGTCAAGCCCCAGGTAGCGTCCCTCTTCCCCCTTGAAGTTCATGAAGTACTTGAATGACGTGACGCCGTAGTCCTTGACGTAGCTTTCCAGCTCACGAATATGCAGTTCGCTCGCGGTCGAGAAATGGAAGCCGTAATCGATGCGACAGCGCGCCTTGGCGTAGTCCTGCTCGCGCTGATACACATCGCTGTACGCTTCGTTAGTGAGGAGATAGCCGAGGATCGTGGTGATGCCGCCTTGGGCCGCATAGGCGGTCTCGGTGTCGTACTCCGTGATCTTTTCACCGAATCCAAAGTGCACATGGGCGTCGATCAATCCCGGAAATACGTGCATACCGTCGGCCGATTGCTCGGGCAGCCCCTCGGTTACGGGTTCGCCCGGGCGCAGCAGCCCCGCGATGCGGCCATCCCGCACCAGCAGGTCGAGCTTTTCGGTGCCGTGTTCAGGCCGAACGACAGTGCCGCCACGCAACACAAAGTCATGGCTCATTGCGGATTTCTCCTAAGTTTTAGTTCCGAAAGCGGGACATTGGGATCGGACCCGGAGGGCAGTTGCAGTGCGTCCAAGGTCAGCCGCAACTCCGATTCGTCGACATCGCGGGTGATGCACACGAGGCGCGAGCGGTGGTCCGTGTCCGGCCAGTCGGCAAGCCTTTCGGGCCTGTGGAAGATGCGTTGCACGCCTTGAATGAATACGATTTCGTTCGTGTCGCAAATGCGCAAGACGCCCTTGCAGCGCAGCAGCCGGTCCCCGTAGGTTTCGCTGACGAGGCGCCACCACGCCGCAAGACCGGCCCACGAGGCGGGGTCCTCGACCGTGAAGCAATGTGCCCGGATGTGCGCATCGTGGCGATTCACATCGTGCGAATGGTCATCAGCACGGTCGCTGTCGGGCACCGGCTCGCTGAACAGCCGGTGACGGTCGATTGGCGCGAACGCCTCCAGCGCGGCGGCTCCGGCACGCGATTCGATCACGGGCGCTCGCGGATTCAACTCATTCAAACGCGCGAGCAATTGCGCCGGAAAGGGGACGAGATCGAGCTTGGTGACGACAAGGCGGTCCGCCATCGCGATCTGCTTGGCCACCTCCGCATGGGCAGCCAGCTCCGACATCGCGTGCTGAGCATCGACAGTGACGATCGCAGCTTCCAATCGGTAGTGATCGGTGACCAGGCGATTGCCCAGCAGCGTGTTGAGTATCGGGGCGGGATCCGCGAGGCCGGTCGTCTCGACGATCACCCGCGTGAACGCCGGAACCTCGCCGCGTATTTTACGGAAGTTGAGATCGGCGAGGGTTTCGTGCAGGGAATCGGCAATGGTGCAGCACAAGCAGCCAGCCTCGAGCAGCACGACATTATCCTGGCTTCGCTCGATCAGAAAATGGTCGAGACCGATCTCGCCGAATTCGTTCACGATGACGGCGGTGTTGGCAAAAAAAGGAGCCTTAAGGAGCGTATTGAGGAGCGTGGTCTTGCCGCTCCCCAGGAAACCGGTCAGCAAATAGACCGGAACGCGATCCACGCTTACCTCCATGGGCCCACGCCCATCGTCATCGCATCAACTCGTCGGCTGTCGCAATCGAAACCTTTATGGTTTTCGGCCGAGGCGCGCACCAGGCTCAGCGCTTGGCGGAGAGGCTTCACAAGGTGCAGCGCGCGCGGCGTCGGCAGCATTCCGCTGCGCGTGTTGACGAACAGCGGATCGTCGAAATGACGCCGTAGCCGGCCGAGGGCGTTGCTCATTGCCGATTGCGTAAGACCGTTGTGGGCAGCCGCGGCCGTCACGTTCTGGTGCAGGAGCATGGCCTCGAATACGAGCAGGAGGTTCAGGTCTGGCATGAGCCGAAAGCATTTAGGAGATAAATGTAAAAACCATCCACAATGAAGGTGACAAATAGTACGCTTCCCAACCGCATATGCACTACACCCCAACGGTGGACCGGTCCTCCGGGTGAACGCGCTGGCTACAGGTGTCAACCGTCACCTGTCGAATCACTGCCCGCACGATTTACCCGGTGTGTTCGGGATGAATGGTCGCCGTTCGACCGCACGCTGGTAGCAGACATCTAATCAAGGAGTACTCATGCGCCCTTGGGATGGAATCATCTCCGCAGATGAGCAGCGGGCTTACAACGCCGCGGGCTTCGGCAGGCCGTCGGGATTCGGCAAGCGCCCAGGCCTGCTGATCATTGATGTGCAGTACCGCACCGTGGGTACGCGCCCGTTGCCCTTTTTCGAGTCCATCAAGGAATTCTCGACGAGTTGTGGCGAGGTCGGTTGGAATGCGGTCAGGAACATCCAGCCGTTGCTCTCCGAGTTTCGTCGCAACGGCTGGCCCGTGCTTTACCCGCACGTTGCTCCCAAGGTGGGCACGGAAGGCGGCCGCCTGGCGGAAAAGGTACCCGCGATCATGGACATTCCTGCCAAGGGTTACGAATTCGTGCGGGAAATCGCGCCCGTAGAGGGGGACGTGCTGCTGCCGAAAAAGCATCCCAGTGCGTTCTTCGGCACCGCTCTGGTCAGCCACCTCATCGATCTCGGGGTTGATACCCTGATTGTGACCGGCTGCACGACGAGCGGCTGTGTGCGGGGGACGGTGGTCGACGGCTTCGCGTACAACTTCAAGGTCGTCGTTCCCGAGGAGTGTGTCTACGACCGCAGTGCGACCTCCCACGCGGTCAATCTTTTCGACATGGCATCGAAGTACGCCGACGTAGCACCGGTCGGTGAAGTTCTCGAGCGACTCCGAGCGATTACGGCGATCGTAGGGGCGCCGAATTCCCCTCGGCCTTGACGCCGGGTGATGGCCTCGTTGACCGAGCAGTTATCGATCTTGCTGCAGCGCCCGATCGATGCGCGAGTACGCGCGCGGGAACGATGCGGTGATCATGTGCTCACCGCAGCAGCCCGCATGGCGTCCTTCTCGGTAAGTGGCGTCTGCTTGGTGAGGTGGGTTGCTCCGTGCAACTCGCGCGTCCTT
>JBDUCE010000402.1:0-3092 GCA_040003635.1 Betaproteobacteria bacterium | reverse complement strand
CCGATGGTGAGCTTCGGGCTGCTGCTGGCCCTGTGGATAATCCTGACCACGGCGGTGGGTGTTCGGGACCGCATCCGCAATGTGCGCAGCGGCCTTGTCACGCAACTCGCCCGTCAGCCGCGCGGCTACTGGGGCATGGTGACCGCGCATCTGGGCATTGCCGTCTTCATCATCGGCGTCACCGTGGTCAAAGGTTATGAAACCGAGCGCGACGTGCGCATGGGCATCGGCGACGCCATTACCGTCGGTGCGTACACCTATCGCTTCGACGGCGTGACGGAGTCGATCGGGCCGAATTACAAGGCCGCGCGCGGCAGCGTCGACATCAGCCGGCAAGGCCGGCACGACACCACGCTCTATCCGGAAAAGCGCGTGTACAACGCGAGCGGCACGCCCATGACCGAGGCGGCGATCGAGTCGGGGCCGTTCGGCGATCGTTATGTTTCCCTCGGCGAGCCGGTGGAAGGCGGTGCCTGGAGCGTGCGCATCTACAGCAAGCCGTTTGTCACCTGGATCTGGGAAGGCTGCTTGCTGATGGGCCTCGGCGGCGTCCTTGCCTTGTCGGACCGGCGCTACCGCGTGAGCGCACGCCGTGACACTGCCTTGCCCGAGGGCGCGGGGCCCGCTCCCGCTGCGTGAAACAGCCTACGGTCGTGAAAAAGCTTCTCATCCCGCTCGGCGTCTTCCTGGTGCTGCTGACCTTCCTGTTCCTGGGACTGGGGCTCAATCCGCGCGAGATACCGTCGCCGCTCATTGACAAGCCGGCACCGCAATTCAAGCTCGCGCAGTTGCAGGATCCGACGCGTACGCTGAGCCCCGGGGACATGAAGGGCCAGGTGTGGCTGCTCAACGTGTGGGCGTCGTGGTGCGTGTCGTGCCGCGAAGAGCATCCCCTGCTGGTCGCGCTGGGCCAGACCAGGCTGGTGCCGATCATCGGCCTCAATTACAAGGACGAAGCGTCGGCGGGCATGAAATGGCTCTCGACCAACGGCGACCCTTACAACCTCTCGATCGTCGATCGCGACGGCCGCGTCGGCATCGACTTCGGCGTTTACGGCGTGCCGGAAACGTTCGTCATCGACAAGAACGGAACCATCCGTTACAAACAAATTGGCCCGGTCACCGCCGCCGCGCTGGAGCAGAAAATCCTGCCCCTGGTGCGCGATTTGCAAAAATCATGAGCGTCGCAGCGCGGGTGCTGATGGCGCTGTGGGTGGGGGCGATGCCGGTAGCGGCTTTCGGTGCCCAAGCGTTGCCTACCACGCAGGACCCGATTGCGGCCGCGCGCGCAGTGCGGCTATCCGAGCAATTGCGCTGTCTCGTGTGCCAGAACCAGACCATTGCTGAATCGAACGCCGAGCTCGCGCTCGATTTGCGCCAGAAAATCCGTGAGCAGATCGCCGCCGGCAGGACGGATGACGAGATCATCGCGTACATGGTCGAGCGCTACGGTGACTTTGTGCTCTATCGGCCACCGTTGAAGGCCACCACGCTAGTGCTGTGGGCGGGCCCGGGGTTGCTCTTCGTCGGCGGCCTCGTGGTGCTGGTGCGGGTGTTGCGCTCGCGCCGCGGGCTCCAGCCGGAAGCACCGCTCTCGCCCGAAGATCGTGAGCGGGCGGCGCGCCTGCTGGGCGTGGATCCGACGAAAGAAGCGCCGTGATCGGGTTTGTCGCGGTCGCGCTGGCAATGGTGGCGATTGCCATCGCCTGGGTGATGATTCCCTTGTTGCGGCGACACCATTCATCCGGTGTCCTGTCCGATGCGTCCAATGTCGCAGTGCTGCGCGATCAGCGCCAGGAGCTCGATGCCGACCTCGCGCGCGGAACGATTTCGTCCGAGCAGCACGCGCTGGCGCAACGGGAGCTCGAGCAGCGCGTCATCGCGGAATCGGCGCCCAGCGACGAAGCAAGTCGACTACCCAGTGCGCAGCCAGGCCGCGCGACCGCGTATGCCCTCGGCGGGGCGCTTCCCATCGCGGCCATTGCCCTCTATGCCTTGTGGGGCAACCCCGCGGCGTTCTCGCCTGTAGCGCAAAACGCGCCGCCGCAACACGCGGTCTCGGCGGCCGACGTCGAGCAGATGGTGGCGAAGCTTGCCGCGCGCCTCGAGCGCGAGCCGGACAACGCGGAGGGCTGGGTGGTGCTGGCGCGCAGCTACCATGCGATGAACCGTTATGGCGATGCCACCCGCGCGTTCGAGCATGCCGTAAGACTCGTGCCTGATGATCCCAATGTCCTGACCGACTACGCCGATGCCCTCGGCGCCACCCAGAATTCGCTGCAGGGAAAACCCACCGAGCTCATCGCACGAGCGCTCGCGATCGATCGCAAGAATCCGAAAGCGTTGGCGCTTGCGGGTACGGCGGCCTTCGACCGCAAGGACTTCGTGCAGGCAGTCGCTTACTGGGAAGCATTGAAAGCGGTCGTTCCCGCGGATACGCCGATGGCGAAATCGGTCGATGCCAGCATCGCAGAGGCCCGTGCGCTGGGCGCGTTGGCCACTGTCTCCGCCAACGCCGGTGCTGTCGCGGGGACGCCTTCGGTTCAGGTCGCACCTGCCGCGTCAGCCGTTGCGCCCATCAGCAGGATTGAAGGGACGGTAAAGCTGAGCGACGCCGTCGCCGCCAAGGCCTCGCCCTCCGACACGGTGTTCATCTTTGCGCGCGCGGCCGAAGGCTCGCGGATGCCGCTGGCGATCGTCAGAAAGGAAGTCCGGGATCTCCCGGCGCGCTTCAGCCTCGATGATTCCATGGCCATGGCCCCCGGCATGACGCTTTCCAGTGCGACTGCCATCGTGGTCGGTGCGCGGGTTTCGAAATCGGGCACGGCCATGCCGAGGAGCGGCGATCTCGAAGGCCTTTCCGCCCCGGTCAAGGCCGGCGCAACGGGGTTGAGCGTCGTCATCGATCGCGCGTTGCCATAGCCTCGATCCGCTCATCTCTTCACCCTCGCGGCCCGGCGCGGCACCGCATGGCATTACGAAAATGCGTGACCTTCGAACTCTGGAAATCGTCGTTCGCGCGCAGGGCGCTGACCCAGTGGCGTGCGTCGAAAGACACTGGATTCCCGCGTTCGCGGGAATGACGGTAATTT
>JBDUCE010000035.1:0-10441 GCA_040003635.1 Betaproteobacteria bacterium | reverse complement strand
CCGTCGACGGCGTCAGCTTTTCCGTCGCGCGCGAAGAGACGCTCGCCATCGTCGGTGAATCCGGCTGCGGCAAGAGCGTCACGTCGCTGTCGATCCTGCGCCTGATCGCGTCCCCACCGGGGCGAACGGTGGCCGGGCGCGTGCTGTTCGAAGGACGCGATCTGCTCCAATTGTCGGAACTGGAAATGCGCAAGATTCGTGGCGATGCCATTTCCATGATCTTCCAGGAGCCGATGACCTCCCTCAATCCGGTGTTGACCATCGGCCGCCAGATTGCCGAAGTGCTGATCCTGCACCGGGGGCTTCCACGCGACGATGCCATGCGGCGTGCAGTCGAAATGCTGCGGCTGGTGAGGATGCCGGAGGCCGAGCGCCGCGTCATCCAGTATCCGCACCAGCTTTCGGGAGGCATGCGCCAGCGGGTCATGATCGCCATGGCGCTTAGCTGCGAGCCGCGGCTGCTGATCGCCGACGAGCCTACGACCGCGCTGGATGTCACGATCCAGGCGCAGATCCTCGAGCTGATGCAGGAAATGAAGGAACGGACGGGCGCTGCCATCGTGCTCATCACTCACGACCTGGGCGTGGTGGCGGAAATGGCGCAGCGCGTGGTGGTGATGTACGCGGGACGCAAGGTCGAGGAAGCACCGGTCGGCGCCTTGTTTGCGCATCCGCGCCATCCGTATACGCGGGGCCTGCTCGACTCGATTCCCAAGGTCGGCACCGCGAGCAGGAACACGCCTGGCGACACAACCGAAAACCCGGCCGGGCGCGGGCCGCGTGCACGCTTGACCGAAATCGCGGGCACCGTGCCATCGCTTTCCGAGCCCATCGTCGGTTGCGCCTTCGCCCCACGTTGCGGCTACGCCACCCTGCGCTGCCGGAACGAATATCCTCCACTCGAGGAAAAGGCGCCCGGGCACCGCGCCGCGTGCTGGGAATCGGAGCGTGTCGTGGCAGAGGCCGTGGCATGACGCCGGCCGGACAAAGCGTGGCGGTCGCACCGGCAGCTGCGTTACTCGCGGTCAAGCATCTGACCAAGCACTACGCCATGCACAGTGGCGTATTTGGTCGGGCGCGGGGCGTGGTCCATGCGATCGATGACGTGAGTTTCACGATTGCCGAGGGCGAAACCCTGGGCCTCGTCGGGGAATCAGGCTGTGGCAAGTCCACCATCGGCAAGACCGTGCTGCGCCTGGTCGCACCGACCGCAGGAACGATCGAGTGGCGCGGGCAGCGCATCGATCAATTGACCAGCCGGGCCATGCGACCTTATCGGCGCGAGCTGCAGGCGGTGTTCCAGGACCCTTATGCGTCGCTCAATCCGCGCATGCGAGCGGCGGATATCGTCGCCGAGCCGATCCGTAATTTCGAGCAGGCAGGCGACACCGAAATCGCGGAACGGGTGTCGGCGCTGTTCGAGAAGGTTGGCTTGCGCGCCGACCAGATGGCCCGGTATCCCTACGAATTTTCGGGCGGTCAGCGGCAGCGGCTGGGCATCGCCCGTGCGCTCGCACCGCGGCCGAAGCTGATCGTGTGCGACGAGCCGGTTTCAGCCCTCGACGTTTCAGTGCAGGCGCAGGTGATCAACCTGCTGGTGGACCTGCAGCAGGAATTCGGATTGTCCTATCTCTTTGTCGCGCACGATCTGGCCGTCGTCGAGCACATCAGCCACCGCGTGGCCGTCATGTATCTCGGCCGCATCGTCGAGCTTACCGCGACACGGGATTTGTTCCACAATCCCTTGCACCCTTACACCGAGGCGCTGCTGTCGGCGGTGCCGGTGCCCGATCCCACCGTTCACAAGACGCGCGTGATCCTGGCCGGCGACGTGCCGAGCCCGATCGAGCTGCCCGCGGGCTGCCGCTTCCACACCCGTTGTCCGTATGCATTCGATCGTTGCCGCGTCGAGGAGCCGGCGATGAAGGAAGTCACGCCTGCGCACTTGGTGGCGTGTCACTTGCGCGAGCCGCAGCTCGCATCGATCGTTCGCAGTCCTGCAAAGGTAACCTCATGAGCCGCTATCCGGATGCCGTTCAATTGACCCAAAAATTGTTGGCCTTCAACACCATCAATCCACCCGGTGCGGAAGAGGCGTGCGCCAGGCATCTGGGATCGCTCCTGGAAAGCGCGGGATTTCACGTCGATTACGCGGCCTTCGCGCCTACGCGGACCAGCGTCGTCGCGCGAATCGGGCGCGCTTCGGCCAAGCCGCCGCTGGGATTCACCGGCCATATGGACACCGTGCCGCTGGGCGGCGCGGCATGGAGCAAGGATGCATTCGGCAGCAGCCTCGAAGGCGGGCGCTTGTACGGACGCGGGTCCAGCGACATGAAAAGCGGGGTCGCCGCGTTTGTGGTTGCGGCGCTCGCGCTGGCCGAACGCCTGCGGGAGTCGCCGGGTGTCACACTGGTACTGACCGCAGACGAGGAGTGCGGGTGCGGGGGTGCCGCGTTTCTGGCCCAAAAAACCGATCTCCTGGGCGAAGTCGGCGCGCTCCTGGTGGGAGAGCCCACGGCCAACTATCCTCTCGTGGGACACAAGGGCGCGCTTTGGCTGGAAGCGCGGACCACCGGCGTCACCGCGCATGGCTCGATGCCCGAGCGCGGTGACAATGCGGTCCACAAGGCAGCACACGCGGTCGGCATCCTGCAGCACTTCGACTTCGGCGTGGAGGCGCATCCATTGATGGGCCTGCCGACGCTCAACATCGGCACCTTCCATGGCGGGCTCAACATCAATTCGGTGCCCGACCGCGCCACCATCGGTATCGATATCCGGACCATTCCCGGCCAGGATCATGCGCACCTGCGCGCCCGGCTGCAGCAGGCGGTGGGCGATGCGGTGGAGATAGTGCCGACAGTCGATGTCGAGGCCATCTACACCAACCCGGCGCACGCCTGGATGCGGCAGGTGTTTGCCGTCACCGGGCGGCATCTTGGCGAAGCCCCGCAGGCGAGAAGCGCGACTTACTTCACCGACGCCGCGGTGCTCAATAGCGTCTATCGCGAGGTGCCGATCTGCGTGCTCGGGCCGGGCGAGCCGCAGCTTGCGCACCAGACCGATGAGTACTGCCTGGTCGATCGCGTGGAGCAGTCGGTGGCGATTTATACCGACCTCATCCGCGCATGGAGCTTATAGCGTGGGCAGCCTCAACCGCCTCAGTGCGACCGGCGCGGCGCGCAAGCTCGCGGCGCGCGAAATCACGGCGCAGGCCCTGCTCGCAGACTGCCTCGAGCGCATTGCCGAGCGCGAGCCCACCGTGCGCGCATGGACGTTCCTCGACACCGACGCGGCGATGCGGCGTGCGCGTGCGCTCGACGCCCACCCGTCGACGGGCTTGCTGCACGGACTCCCGATCGCGGTAAAGGATTTGTTCGATACCTTCGACATGCCTGCGAGCTACGGCTCGCCGATCTACGCCGGCCATCGACCGGCGAGCGACGCGGCCTGCGTCGCGCTGGCACGGGCAGCGGGTGCGATTCTGGTCGGCAAGACCGTCACCACGGAGTTCGCGACGTTCCACCCCGGACCCACGTGCAATCCACGCAATCCCGCGCACACGCCGGGCGGGTCATCCTCGGGCTCGGCTGCCGCGGTGGCGGACTGGATGGTCCCGCTCGCCTTCGGCTCGCAGACGGCCGGCTCGATCGTGCGGCCGGCAGCGTATTGCGGCGTCGTCGGATACAAGCCGACGTTCGGTACCATCCCTCGCGTCGGCGTCAAGATGATTTCCGATACCCTGGACACGATTGGCGTGCTCGCGCGGAGCGTCGCGGACAGCGCATTGTTCGTGGCGGCACTGACCGGCCGGCAGAATCTCATGATCGAGGAGTCGCTGGCCGTTGCCCCGCGCGTAGGCGTTTGCAGGACGAGCGAATGGGACCGGGCGCAACCCGAAACCGTGGCCGCCCTGGAAGATGCGGCGCGCCGCCTGGGCGCGGCCGGCGCCAGCGTGCGCGAGGTGACGTTGCCGCCGCCCTTTGCGGGATTGGTCGAGGCGCAGATCGCGATCATGACGCACGAGGTCGCCATGTCGTTGTCGCACGAACGCCTTGTCCACCGCGACCGCTTGAGTGCCCAGATGAAAGCCATGATCGATACCGGGCTCGCGGTGCGCCCGGCGCAGTATGACGCGGCGCGCGCACTCGCTCGAAGGGCTCGCGCCGCGCTGGCGGACGTTTTCCGCGATCTCGACGTCCTGATCGCCCCGAGCGCGCCCGGCGAAGCGCCCGCAGGCGTCGCGGCAACCGGCGACCCGCTATTTAACCGGATGTGGACGCTCCTCCATGCGCCCTGCGTGCATTTACCCTCGGCGCTTGGACCGCAGGGATTGCCTGTCGGCATTACCGTCGTGGGGCCGGTCGGCGGCGATTCCGCAGTGCTGCACGCCGCGCATTGGATCCATGCGCACCTGGGCGAACCTGTTTCGGTGCTGACGTCATAGGCGCCATCGTTCCACTGCCTTGAGGCTCACACGGCGCGCGTCGATCGCGATCGCCCGCACCTACGGGGAAGATTCACGCGGAGCTCCGTTCATTGGGCATCGTGGAAAATGATGCCGAGCGTGTGGCGGTGGCCGGTGCGCACCCGGCTCACCCCGTGGCGCAGGTTGACGCGATAGCTGCCGCGTTTCCCCTGCACCGGCCGATGATGGACGGGGAAGATCACGCCGTCTCCCTGCTCGAGCGGCACCACCTCGGCCCGGGATTGCATCCGCGGCCGCTGCTCGGTCAGCACGAATTCGCCCCCGGCGAAATCTCGTCCCGGCGCTGAAAGCAGAAAAGCCACCTGGAGCGGAAACACATGTTTCCCGTAGAGATCCTGGTGCAAACAGTTGTAGTCGCCGTCCCCGTATTGCAGCAGCAGCGGCGTGGGCCTCGTCTGCCCGGCGTTGTGGCAGCGCGCGAGGAACGCGGCGTGATCGGCCGGATACCGCACGTCGACGCCCATGGCCGCGTTCCAGCGGTTCGCAATGGCCGCGAGCGGTGGATAAAGGACCGTGCGAAGCGCTGCGACCCGTCCCGGCAGCGGATAGGAAAAATATTTGTATTCGCCCCGACCGAAGCCGTGAGCACCCATCACGACCCGGCTGCGGAACAGCTCCTCGGCAACGTAACTTTTTGCGAGGATGCGACACTCGCCGCTGGAAAGGACATGGTTGATGACCGCGCAGCCGTGTGCATCCAGACTCTCCGCAATGCGGTGCCAATCCAGGACTTCGGCGGACCAGCTTTCCGGCGCGGCCGGCCGATCCGCGCCCTCGAAGTACAACTCGCGGGGTGCGTGCGACGGCGCGCTCATGCCGTTGCTTCCCGATCGAGCAACTTGCGCTTGCGCTCGATGCCCCAGCGATAACCCGCCAATGCGCCGTCGGTACGCACGACACGATGACAGGGAATCGCGACTGCAATGCCATTCGACGCGCAGGCCTGAGCCACCGCGCGGACGGCCTTGGGCGCACCGATGCGGCCGGCAATTTCGGAATAGCTCGCGGTCGATCCCGGCGGTATTGCGCGCAGCGCCTGCCACACCCGGTGCTGAAAAGCGGTGCCGCGGACGTCGAGCGGTAAATCCAGGCCCTGCGCCGGTGCTTCGACGAAACCGACCACCTTGGCCACGAGTTGCTCGAACCCGGCATCGCCGCCAAGGAGGTTCGCCTTGGGAAAGCGATCCTGCAGGTCCCGCACCAGTGTCACCGGGTCGTCACCCAATTCGATTGCGCATACCCCTTTGTCGCTCGCCGCAACGAGGATCGATCCCAGCGAGCATTCACCCACCGCGAAACGAATCGTCGCCTGCTTGCCGCCACCACGGAATGCGGTGGCGGTCATGCCCAGGCGTTGCCACGCGGTGGCATAGAAGCGGCTGTTGGAATTGAAGCCCGCATCGTAGATAGCCGCGGTGATCGTGCCGCTCCGGGCGAGTTCGCCCCGCACCCGCTGGGTGCGATGCGCGTCGGCGTAAGCCTTCGGTGTCACGCCGGTGTTGGCCTTGAAGATCCGATGAAAGTGGAAGCGACTCATGCCGGCGGCTGCGGCCAATGCATCGAGGCTTGGCATTGCATCGGCTTCCTCGATCAGTCGGCAGGCCCTGGTGACGATTGACGCCTGCCGGTCGGCGAGCGCGGCCTCGTTCGGGCGGCAGCGCTTGCAGGGGCGAAAGCCCGCCCGCTCGGCCGCGGCGCAGGTCGGATGAAAGGCGACATTCTCACGGCGCGCACGCCGCGATGCGCAACTCGGCCGGCAATAGACGCCGGTCGTATGCACGGAATAGTAGAAAGTACCGTCCGCGGTACGGTCCCGGCGCACGACTGCCGCCCACCGCTGGTCATCATTGGCGACCGCGTGGACTTGATCGATGCTCGTTTTCAAGGACATCATGATGGCGCTCCTCGAGGTGCAATGGGCTGACATGGCCCGTCTTCTCCAAGGCCAATGTAGGGGATCGCCGATGCGCAAGCACTCCGGTCCTTGCTCTCGAATTCAGGCGTGCGGTCCGGAGGCGGCGGTGCGCGCTCGGGAGCGTCTGCGAAAAAGTCCCTAGACCCTGCCTTGGCGAGAATGACTACGGACACGCCACGCGCGCCGCGCTCGGCGTCCGGGTTCTGGTAGGAGTGCTTGACGTTGCCGGGAAAGGCGAGCACATCGCCTGCAGCAAGCTCGTGCCGGTCGCCCGCGACGAAGATGACGACGCGTCCGTCCAGGCAGGTGAAGAACTCCCGGGTGCCCGGCAGATGGGGCGTGCCGCCCATCACCGCACCGGGCAAAAAATCCATCACGTTGGCGATTTCGTCCGGCAGTTGCTCGGGCACGAGCGGCCGCTCGGTGACGCCGCGACCCCGCGCGCGCGACCCTATGTCATCGGGCGACCACTTGCGCACCTTGGCCCGCGCGGGCGCCAGGAGCTCGTCGATCGGCACGCCGAGCGCGCCCGCCACTTTGACCAGTATCGCGAGCGACGGATTGGCGTCGCCCGACTCCAGGTTGGCAATCGTCGAACGCGGCAGCGTGGCAGCCTCGGCGAGCGCGTCCTGGGTGAGCGTCCGGGCGTGACGCAGGCTGATCAGGTTGCGCGCCAGATGCACGCCGATGCGGTCGGAATCATCCATGCATTGTCCGTCTCGCTGACTTTCCGCCAAGGGGCTGGACACGATACTTCGGAAAGCGCTCGGTCGTCACTATTGTGATGGCATCCACCTGAAGAGTAAACGGAGTATCGAGATGAACATGGCATCCAGCAACGGCGGGCATGCATCGTCACCTTTCACCGCCCGCGGCGTGCGCGTCGCGATAACCGGCGGCACCTCGGGCTTGGGGCGTGCATTGGTGCGCGAGTTCAAAGCGCGTGGTGCAGATGTCGCCTTCGTGGCTCGCGGGCGCGAGCGCGTCGCGCAAGTTGCCCGCGAAAACGTCGGCACGCACGGCATTGTGGGTGATGTGGCCCGCAAGGAAGATATTCACCCGATCGCGCTGCAGATCACCGGGCGGCTCTCTGGGCTCGACGTATTGATCAACAACGCTTCGAGCCTCGGCCCGACACCGTTGGCACGGCTGGGCGACACCGAGTGCGAGGCGTTGGAGCTTGCCCTGGCCACCAACCTGCTCGGACCGTTTCGCCTGACCAAGGCACTGCTGGGAGCACTCACCGCATCGGCACGCGCCGGACGCGGGGCGGTCGTGCTGAACGTTTCCAGCGATGCCGCGATCAATGCCTATCCGCGATGGGGCGCCTACAGTGCGAGCAAGGCCGCGCTGCTGCACTTGAGCCGCATCTGGAACGAGGAACTTGCCGACGAAGGCGTGCGGTTCCTGTCGCTCGATCCCGGCGACATGGACACGCCGCTGCACGCACTGGCGATTCCCGACGCCGATACTGCGACGCTGAAGCGCCCCGAAGCCGCAGCACGCGAGCTTGCCGACGCCATCGAGGCGATACTGCCTCGTCGCCCTATTCTGCCGCCGGTTGCGGCGATCGATGCATTGCACGTCCAGCGGGTCGGTCGATGATCGCTGCCGATCGACCGCTGCAACGCCCGCCGCACGCGAAGTTGCTGATCATCGATGCGCGAGGGCGGATCCGCCATACGTCTCGCACGCTGTTGGTCGGTGTCCTGCGGCCCGGCGATCTGGTGATCGCCAACGACGCCGCGACCTTGCCGGCGAGTCTGCAGGGCACGCACGCGTCCACCGGCGCCTCGATCGAAGTGCGGCTGGCCGGCCGAGGCTCGCTCGCGGCCGATGACGTCCGGGATTTCTCGGCCGTCGTTTTTGGCACCGGCGACTTTCGCACCCGCACCGAGGATCGAGCGCCACCGCCGGTGCTCTTGCCGGGGGATCGTCTCGTGCTCGGACCGCTGACCGCCACCGTGACGCGCTTGCTGGGTCACCCGCGTCTCGTATCGCTGCGCTTCGACGGCATGCCTGACGCCATCTGGGCAGGCCTCGCGCGGCATGGCCGCCCGATCCAGTACGCGCACATCCCGGCACCGTTGGCCCTGTGGGACGTGTGGACGCCCATCGCGGGCGCACCGGCCGCGTTCGAGCCGCCGTCGGCTACCTTTGCGCTCGACTGGGCATCCGTCGCAACCATGCGCGCGCGCGGCATTGCCTTTGCCACGATCACCCACGCGGCGGGCATTTCGTCCACGGGTGACGACACGCTCGACGGGCGCCTGCCCTTCGACGAGCCCTATCGCATTCCCGATGCAACGGCCCTCGCCATTCACCAGGCGCGCGCACGACGGGGCCGGGTGGTGGCGATCGGCACCACCGTCGTCCGTGCGCTGGAGCACGCCGCGCTGCGCGACGGCAACGTGCACGCCGGCGATGGCCTGGCGACCCAGCGCATCGATGCGGCGAGCCGGCTGCGCATCGTCGATGTCCTTGTCTCGGGCACCCACGAGCCGGGCACCAGCCATTACCAGATGCTGCGCGCCTTCGCCGACGACGCCACGCTCCGGCGCGCCGATGGGATGATGGCGATGCACGGCTACCGGACGCACGAGTTCGGCGATTCCGTTCTGATCGAAAATCAACTGAGCTTGACTGCGAATCCCCGCTGCACGCCCGGGCGCGCCATCATCGATTCGTACCAGCGCTTGACGTGCGGAAACTCCGTCAGATCGACCTTGTGCCGCTCGTGCCGCCACGCCCAGCCGAGAATGGCGAAATCGGCGATCGAAAGCGCGCCGGCGAAGAAATCATGCGCGGCGAGGCGACGGTCCATGACGCTGTAGAGTCGTCGCGTCTCCTTCGTGAAGCGCTGCAGGGCGTAGCCGCGATCCTGTTCATCATCGACGCTCAGGAAATGATGGACCTGTCCGGGGATCGGCCCGAACCCGCCCTGCTGGAACATCAGCCATTCCAGAACCGGTATGCGGGCAGCCAAGTCGGGCGGCCAGAACTTGCCTGCCTTCTCGCCGAGATAGATAAGGATCGCACCGGATTCGAAGACGCTGACGCGTTTCCCGTCCGGTCCGTCCGGATCGATGATCGCTGGAATCTTGTTGTTCGGACTGATCCTCAGGAAGTCTGCACCGAACTGCTCGCCTTTTCGTATGTCGATGACTTTGACGGTGTAGGGCAGCGACATCTCCTCCAGCGCGACACTGATTTTGCGGCCGTTGGGGGTGTCGAAGGCGTGCAACTCAATGGGCATCAAGGATCCTTGTTCGTCTGTTCGTCATTCACAGCTCACATCAACGCCAAGCCGGACTTACCAAGCATTACGAAAATGCGTGACGTTCGAACTCTGGATATCGTCGTCCCCGCGCAGGCGGGGACCCAGCGACGTCAAGCGAACGACGCTGGATTCCTGCCTGCGCGGGAATGACGGCAACTTTGCAACTGCTGTCACCAAATTCGGTTCCTCAATGAGTGAATCGTTTCAGGAAGCGCAGCACGGCCTGCCAATTCTCTTCGGCGCCGGCACGGTTCCGGTCGGACCGCAGCGTCGCCGAACCATGCACGCCGCCCTTCACCGCGATGAATTGCACCTTGTCCGCGCTCGCCACTGACTCGAGGATCGCGCGCGCCTGCTCGATCTCCTCGCGATCGCGCGCCTGCGTGATGAAGACCGGCACCGAGATCTTCGGTGCTGCCGTTCGCACGGCGTCGTCCCGGGCCAGGTATTCCCCCGGTGAAAAAGCCAGGACGCCCGCGGCCACGCCCGGGTTCTGCGCCGCAAGCAGGAAAACCAGCGCTGCGGAATAGCTCGAACCCCAGATCAACACCGGCGCACCGCCGGCCGCTGCCTTGCCCCACTGCAGCGCGGCTTCAAGATCCGGCAGTGCCGCGTCGTAACTCGCCGACCGGCCCAGCGCGGCGACGGTCTTGTTCGTCCCGCCGAACTCGCCGCCGCCGGAACGCTGATCGACAGCCAGCACGGTGAAGCCTGCCTCGTTGAGGCGCGGCGCCAAGGGTGCGTATTCGGCATGGCT
>JBDUCE010000401.1:0-3106 GCA_040003635.1 Betaproteobacteria bacterium | reverse complement strand
CGCAATGCGCGCGACGTCTACACCCGGCGCAACGAAGGCATATCGATCTGGGTGGTGCGCTCGGCCGACGTCGTGGCGTCGAGTCCCGGCGACAAGGAAGCACTGTTCGAGCCGGCGAACAGCAAGGTGTACCGCCATCCGACGTTCTTTCCGATGCCCGACGAAGTGAAGCACATCTGACGCAGAAGCAACGGGCGAACCGGTGCTTTGGAATGACGGTGTTCTGGAATGACGATGTGTTGGAATGACGGAGTTTATCTTTGCCTGCGTCGACGTCCAAAATCGCTACTGACCCCCTCCTGTTCGAATACCTGCTGCGCCTCGGCGATTCACCGCTGATCCTCGCCCAGCGGCTGGGGGAATGGGTCGGCAAGGGGCCGATCGTCGAAGAAGATCTGGCGCTGATCAATGTCGGGCTCGACCTGCTCGGGCAGGGACGGATGTGGCTCGCCTACGCCGGAGAAGTCGAAGCGCGTTTTGCGCCGTACGGCCGGGACGAAGACGCGCTCGCCTTCCACCGCGACGCGGGCGCGTTTCGGAATCTTCTGCTGGTCGAGCAGCCGAACGGCAATTACGCCGACACCATGACCCGGCAGTTCCTGTTCGATGCGTGGCATGGGCTTGCATTGCAGGCCCTGGCGCGATCGTGCGACCCGCGCATCGCCGAGATTGCGGCCAAGGGCGCGAAGGAAGCGTCCTATCACGTCGAGCGCTCCGGCGACTGGATGATTCGCCTGGGGGATGGCACCGACGACTCCCACGCCAGGACGCAATCCGCGCTCGATAACCTGTGGATGTACACCGGCGAAATGTTTGCCTCCGATGCCATCGACGCGGCACTCGCCGGGGCCGGAGTCGGTTTCGACCACACGGTACTTCTGGGTCCATGGCGCGAACATGTGGATGCGGTGCTCACGGAAGCGACACTCACGCTCCCGGCGGCCGAATGGATGCAAGGCCGCGGCGGTCGTGGCGGCAGGCAAGGTATTCACGGCGAGCATCTCGGTCATTTGCTAGCGGAAATGCAATACCTGCAACGCGCCTATCCGGATTCGCAATGGTGAGCACCGAACGGCACGCGTCGAGCGCCGCTGCGACGGCAGTCGCGGCGCAGCGCCCTGACCCCGGGCTTGGGGTCATCTGGCAAGCGCTGGCAGGCGTCACTGACCCGGAAATTCCGGTGGTTTCCGTGATCGACCTCGGCATTGTGCGTGCGGTGGAATGGGATTCTCTCGATCCGGCGATCTTGGTGGTGCGGGTGACACCCACCTATTCGGGATGTCCGGCGACCGAGCTCATCATGTCGCTCCTGCGCGAGACGCTCCTCGCGATCGGCGTGCGCGCGCTGCGCATCGAGATCGCGCTGGCGCCGGCCTGGACCACCGCCTGGCTCACGCCGGAAGGCGCGCGGCAGCTTCGCGCCTATGGCATCGCGCCGCCGGGCTCGGCATCGCCTGCGGATACTGCGGGGGTTGCCATCGACGTGACGGGCATCAGCCCGTTGCGGCGCGCGGCCGCGACGGTGCCGTGTCCGCGCTGCGGGTCGCACCGGACGCAACTGGTGGCGCAATTCGGCTCAACGGCATGCAAGGCACAGTACCGATGTCTCGCCTGCCTCGAGCCGTTCGATTATTTCAAGCAGCACTGATGAGCCACTTTCGTCCGCTGACGGTTGCCCGGGTCGATCGCGAGACGCGAGATGCGGTTGCAATCACTTTTGCCGTGCCGCCGGAGCTCGCGGAGGCCTATCGTTTCGCGCCCGGGCAGCATCTCACCGTGCGCACGGCAATCGGTGGCCACGAGGTGCGGCGCTCCTATTCCATCTGCGCAGGCACGCACGAGGGGCGTCTGCGCATCGCGGTGAAACGCAATCCCGGTGGCGTGTTCTCGACCTGGGCCAACGAGGAGCTGCGGCCCGGCCGTACGCTCGAGGTGCTGCCGCCGCTCGGGCACTTTCACGTGCCGCTCGATGCGGCGCACCGCAAGCACTATCTCGCCTTCGCGGCGGGGAGCGGCATCACTCCGGTGCTCTCGATCATCGCCACCACGCTCGCCTCGGAGCCGCACAGCCGATTCACGCTGATCTACGGCAACCGTGCGTCGGCGACGGTGATGTTTCGCGAGGAGCTCGCGGCCTTGAAGGACATTCATCTCGGCCGCTTCAATCTCGTGCACGTGCTCTCGCGCGAGGCGCAGGACATCGAGCTCTTTCATGGACGCATCGACCGCGCGAAGGTGCGGGCGCTGCTGCAGCACTGGGTGCCGGTCGAAGACATCGACATTGTGTTCGTCTGCGGGCCCGACGGCATGATGCAGGCCGTCGCGAAGGCGCTCACTGCAGCCGGTTTTCCTGCCGCGCGCATCCGGATCGAGCGCTTTGCCACCAGCGTGCCGCGGCACGAGCATCAGGTGCCCGTCGCTTTGGTGCAAGGACATGCCGCTTGCGAGGTCACCGTGGTGCTCGATGGCGCGACCCGCACCTACGTATTGGAGAAAGCCAGGGAAAGCATCCTCGAGGCCGGACTGAAAGCCGGGATCGAGTTGCCGTACTCGTGCAAGTCGGGCGTGTGCTCGACTTGCCGCGCCAAGATCGTGTCCGGGGAAGTCGATATGGACGTGAACTTCGCGCTGGAGGATTACGAAGTTGCGCGCGGCTTCGTGCTCACCTGCCAGAGCTACGCCGTCACCGATCAGGTCACGGTCGACTACGACCAGACGGGATAGCGGCCGTCACCGATCGGGTCACGGTCGATTACGAGCAAACGGGATAGCGGCCCGACGTCCCGCGTCAATGCCGGCAGGCCGCGGAGGTCCGAGGCTCCCACCAACAAGCCCCGATCGCTCGGGGCCTGCCGGTGTCAAGGAATGGGACTGGGATTCGGATTGTCCGGAAGTGAGGGAATCGACCGCAGGTATTCGTAGATCGCGCGCAGGTCGCCGTCGGTCTTCTTGCCGAAGACGGGCCACGGCATGATTTGCAACAACTCGCCCGGCGGATCCTTGGGATTGTGCCCCGTGCGCAGCGTCGAGCGAAATTCCTCGAACGAGAGCCCCGCCGGCTTGCCATTTTTATCGGGCGTAATATTGGCGGAGGTGAATGGCGAAG
>JBDUCE010000034.1:0-10525 GCA_040003635.1 Betaproteobacteria bacterium | reverse complement strand
TGCGGTTTTCGGGGCTCACGCCCAATCAGCGTCGATTCCTGCAACCCGATGCGGGAAACCTGCCGCCGCATCGCTGGCGCATCCCCGACGTCGAGGGACATGGCCGCAGGGAGCGGCTGCTGCGCTGGGACTTCGCGAACTATCTTCCCGAATATGTGCTCCGCAAGTCCGATCTATGCACGATGGCGCACGGGCTCGAGCTGCGCGCGCCGCTGCTGGACCATCGTTTCGTGCAGGCCGTGCTCGCCTTGCCGGGGAAGGTCCGCTTCACCCATCCACCCAAGCGCTATCTCGCGACCCTTGCGCCGGAGCTCGACCGGCTCGGCGTGTTTGCCCGCAAAAAACGCGGGTTCAATCCGCCGCTGGCCGGCTGGCTGCAAGGCGACCTTGCCCCGCGGCGCCTGACCGCGGGTGCATCCCTGGCGCGCCTTACCGGCGGACAATTGGACGCCGGTCGCATCGACGCGATGCTGCGCGCCTACGCCGACACGCCGGCATTGGCCGAGCAGGTGCTCTCGCTCCTCATGCTCGATGAATCACTGCGCCAACTGGCAGCGGAGGCCGCGCGTGGCGCGTAGCCGTGCGCCGATGCGCTTGGCTGCGGTCACGCTGGCGCTGCTGCGCTGGGGCCTGCGGCGCAATCCACCACCGACCCCGCGACGGATACTCGTCCTGCATCACCTGCTGCTGGGCGACACGCTGATGGTGACCGGGCTCGTGGCGAAACTGCGGGCGTGCCATCCCGACAGCGAGATCGTGATGACGGTGCCGCGGGCATACGCCCCGCTGTACGCAGGCAGGCCCTACGGGATGATCGCGCATCCTTTCGATGCGCGCGACGTGCGCACGTTATGGCCGCTGCTGCGTGGGCCGCGTTTCGATCTCGCGGTGCTGCCGGCGGATAACCGCTGGTCGTGGCTCGCGCGTGCGCTCGGCACCCGCTGGATCGTGGCTCTCGAAGGTGACCGGCCGGCGCACAAGAACTGGCCCGTGGACGAGTTGCGACCGTATTCACCCACGCCGACGGCGTTTGTCGAAACCGCCATGTCGTTGCAGCCGGGCAACGCGCCGCTGCCGTATCGCGCCGCCGATTGGCCCGCGCCTGCAGCGGTCGACGCGCCGGTGATCGAGGGCGACTACGCCGTACTGCATGTGGGAGCCGGCTCGGTCTTGAAGCAGTGGGAGCCGGCGCGTTGGCGGGCGCTGGCGCAGTGGCTTTCCGGTCGCGGCCTGCAGATCGTGTGGAGTTGCGGACCGGGTGAAGAGGCACTCATAAATGCCGTCGCGCCCACGAGCAGCGAGCGTGTCTTCGCCGGCAACCTGAACCTGGCGGCGATGTGGCATCTCCTCGCCGCGGCCCGGATTGCCGTTGCACCCGACACCGGCATCGCCCATCTGGGACGCATTGTCGGTGTTCCCACCGTCACCCTGTTTGGTCCGGGTTCGGCCCGGATTTGCGGTCCGGGCGAATTCTTTTCCGGCGTGCCCTGCCGCGCCGTCACCATCGACCCGTTCCCGTGCCGCGACCAGACGATCCAGTTCTTTCGCGAGGTGTCGTGGGTGCGCCGCTGCGAGCGTCTGTTCGGATCACCGCCGGACCGCTGCGCACGGGCGCTCTGCATGGAGGCGATCGACGTGACCGCCGTGATTGCGGCCATCGAGTCAATGGGGGTTGGTGTCGCCGGCAAGACACGAGCCCTCGGCAATTACGGAAGAAGCGGCGATCGAGCGTCTTCCGTCGGGAACGACGACCCGCCGAATCCGGGCCTCACGCAATCGCGTAGTGATGCGTAGTCATGAGCCGGCTATCGGCGAGCCCGGCACTACCATCCGTCACGCCGCGGCCGCAGCGGCCTCGGTTTCGCCGGTGAATTGCAGCCGGTAGAGGTGCGCATAGATGCCGCCGCGCGCAACGAGCTCGTCGTGGGTGCCGGCTTCCACGATGCGGCCCTGGTCGAGCACTACGATGCGATCGGCGCGCTCGACCGTGGACAAGCGATGGGCGATCACGATGGTGGTCCGGCCCTGCATCAGTGTATCGAGCGCGGCCTGCACCTGCCGCTCCGATTCGGAATCTAGCGCGGAAGTGGCTTCGTCGAGAATCAGGATCGGCGCATTCTTCAGTAATGCCCGCGCGATCGCGATGCGCTGGCGCTGGCCGCCGGACAAGCGGACACCGTGCTCGCCCACGGACGTGTCGAAGCCTTCGGGCAGCGCGCGGATGAAATCGAGCGCGTGCGCCGCGGCCGCCGCGCGCTCGATGTCATGGCGGCTGGCGCCGGTCATCGCGCCATAGGCAATGTTGGCAGCAACGGTGTCGTTGAAGAGCAGCACTTCCTGCGACACCATGGCGATCTGCGCCCGCAGGCTCGCCAGGGTAAGCGTGGTGATGTCGTGGCCATCGATGAACATGCGGCCTGCGGTCGGCTCGTAGAAGCGCGGGATGAGATTGACGAGCGTGGTCTTGCCGGCACCGGAGGGCCCCACCAGGGCCACCGTTTCACCCGGCTCGATGTGCAGCACGATGTCGGAAAGCGCCTCGCCATCCTGCGCTTCGTAGCGCAGCGACAGCCGATCGAAACGCAAGTCGCCGCGACAATGGTCGAGCACCACCGTACCCGTGTCCTCTTCCTCGGGATGATCGAGCAGCCCGAAGATGCTTTCCGCGGCGGCGATGCCGCGCTGGACCGAGGCGTTGATGCCCGAAAGGCCCTTGAGCCGGTCGAGCAGCGTGATGAGCGCCACGGTATAGGAAAGGAACATCGCGAAGTCGAGGGTCCCGGCATGGCTTTGCCCAAGCGCCACCCACAGGATGAAGCCGACCGCGCACGCGGCAAAGAACACGGTGATGGGAGAGCTCGCGGCAGTGGAGGCGGACTCCTTCGACATCGCGAGACGCAAGCGGTTGGCCGCAGCCACCGCGCGGCCACGCTCGTACTTTTCACCTCCGAACACGCGCACGACGCGATGGCCGTGGATGATCTCCTCCAGCACGCGCGTCATCGAAGCGGAGCGATCCTGGATGTCATGCGCGATACGCCGCAGGCGGCGGCTGAAATAGCGGATGATCACACCCACGACGGGCACGACCACCAGGGTCAGCAGCGTCAATTGCCAGTTGAGCCAGACCAGGTAGCCGAAGCTGGCGATGATGGTGAGCGAGGAGCGCAGGGCGTTGGTGATCGTGCCCGAAGCGGCCGCTGCGAGCTGGTGGGCATCGAACGAGATCTTCGACTGCACCATGCCCGCTGCATGCGTGTCGTAGTAGACGGTGGGCAGGCGCAGGATCTTGTCGACCAGGTCGCGGCGCAGGTCGAAGACGACGCGATAGCCGGTCCAGCCCATGCCGTACTCGGAGAGGTAGGCGCCAATGCCGCGCAACAGGAACACCACGACGAGCACGATCGGCAGCCACTGCGTTTTGGCCGGATCGGGCGTCTGGAAATTCCGGACGATCGGAATCACCAGATAGGCGAGCATCAGGTCGCCCGCCGCGACGACCAGCATGCCAAGCACCGCGATGCCGAACGCCCACAGGTAGGGGCGCACATAGCGCATCAGGCGCAAGTAGAAAGTGGTGCCGGTCATTTAACGGCTAGGCGGCGCGGTCGAGCGCGAGGCAAACAACGATGCAGTATAGCGCGGCGTCGTTCGTACTCGAGGTTGCGCGCGTGCTCATTGCGCAGGGACAAGCAGTCCTTCATACAACGCCACGAGCCGCGTTGCCATTGCCTCCGGCGTAAGCGGGAGCACCGCCGCGCGCGCGGCGGTGCCCTGGCGCGCGCGCAGATCGGCGTCGAGGAGCCGCTGCATCGCGCGCGCAATCGCCGGCACGTCACGCGCATCGCACACGGTTCCCGCGGCGTGCGCCGTCACCAGCTCACCCGCACCGCAGTGCGTGCTGGTGATCACCGGCAGACCGCAGGCCATCGCTTCGAGCACGGCATTGGAGAGCGCATCGTAGAGCGTGGGCAGAAGGAACACATCGGCGGCGCCGTACCAAGGGCGCGGATCATCCTGAGGGCCGGCGAAGGTGACGCGCGAGGCCACGCCGAGGTTTTGCGCCAGCCGCCGATAGCGTCGCTCGCGGCGGTCGCGGCCGACGATGACCAGATGCGCGCTCGACGGCAACCCGGCGAGTGCGGCAATTGCCTGCGCGACGCCTTTGCGTGCATAGCCGCTGCCGACGAGCAGAAAGACCGTCGCATCGTCTGGAATCGCGGCGCGGGTGCGAGTCGCCGCCCGGGCTTCCCGCAGGCGAGGATGATAGGCCTCCGTGTCGATCGCGTTGTAGATGACGGGGAGTCGCTCCTCGGGCAGGCCGAAACGCTCGGCGATCTCGCGCTGCACCATCCTCGAGATGCAGATCACGGCCTTCAACCGCGCACTCGCGAAGAGCTCACGCTCGGCGCGCAGGACGTACCGGTGAAAGGGATCCAGCCGCGTTGCCAGCCGCGCCGCAACTCCGCGCCCGCGGGTCTTTTCCTCCAGCCACACCGCATGCACGCCGTCGCCGGCGCGATAGATGTCGCAACAGGCGATGCGCTCGTGCGACTGCACCAGCAAATCCGGTTCCCCGGCAAGGCGCCTGCACACGGACCGATCGAAGCTCGCCTGCCGCCATAAGCGCCCCAAGTGCGGAGGATCGATGATGATCGGCGTGACGTGCGGCAGGACCGCCGTGCTCCAGCGGCGTGTCACGATCAGGATTTCGATGCCGCGGCCGCGCAATGCCTCCAGCGCGCGCTCGATGAACCGCTCGGCGCCCCCATAGGGCGTATACCGCTGGCGAACGAGCGCAAGACGCATCAGGCAGACGCGTTCATCGTTCTAGCTGCGATTCGAGCTGTCAGAGGGGTCGCGGTCTGCGCCCGAGGGACGTGCGATCTGCAGCGCGAGACTCCGGGCGATCTCCGGTGGCGCCGTGTCCGGGTCGACGCGCCACTCAAGAACCGGCGGAGGCGGCTTGCCGTCGTCCATCGGCATCTCACGCACCACGGTGGCGGCTGCGC
Organism: Betaproteobacteria bacterium; assembly: GCA_040003635.1. Classification (GTDB taxonomy): domain Bacteria; phylum Pseudomonadota; class Gammaproteobacteria; order Burkholderiales; family Casimicrobiaceae; genus CAIWHR01. The sequence goes on along the minus strand of JBDUCE010000034.1, from coordinate 5,513 downwards.
GAAGCGCCATCGACCCGGGCGGCACCAGATCCATCGCCGAGTGTTGCGTCATCGCGGCGCCGCGCACGCTCGATGGTGTGGCGTGGCCTGCGCTGCCTGCCGTTCCCGTACCGCGGGCTGATTGGGCCTTGGCAGTGGCGGTGGCCGCGAGCAGATCGCGGTAAAGCAACACCAGCTTCAGTGTGATCGCGGCGGGACTCAAGCCCAATGCGACGGCGCGGGCGTTGGCACCGAGGCGCAGGCGTTCGCCGTCCTCCTGCAAATGGCGCATATGTCCGGCGAGCGCAGTGACATCGAGCGCGTCACAGACGCGCCCCGCGTCGTGATCACGCACCAGCTCGGCCGCACCCGACTTGGTGCTGGTAATGACCGGCAGTCCGCACGCCATTGCTTCGAGCGCGGCCGTCGGCGACGGGTCGTAAAGCGTCGGCAGTACCAATACATCGGCCGCGCCGTAGTACGGCTTGGGCTCGATCTGCGGGCCCACGAAAGTGACGCGGTCCGCCACGCCGTGATCTTGCGCCAGGCGCGCAAAGCGATCGGGATGGCGCTCCTCACCGAGGATCATGAGTTGCGCGGTGGGCGGAAGCTGGGCCAGCGCTGCGATGGCGGCAGGCACGCCCTGGCGCCGATAGTCCGCGCCCACGAGCAGGAACAACGTCGCCGAATCAGAAATGCGGCTTCGCTCGCGCACCCATCCGCGCAACGATTTCAATCCCGGGTGGAACGCGTCCGAGTCGACTGCATCGTGGATGACATGCAGCCGATCTTCGCCCACGCCGAAGGTGTCCCGGATCTGGTCGGCGACCATGCGCGAGCGGCAGATCACCGCGCGCAGCCACGGGCTTGCATAGATCCTGCGCTCCATGGCGAGCCGGCGACGATGATAAGGATTGAACCTCAGCGCCCGCCGCGACCAGCCCGATTCCGCGCGCGCCCATTCCTCCAGCGCCACGGCATGCACGCCGTCAACCGCCCGGTAGATGTCGCAGCAGAGCACGCGCTCCCAGGATTCGACGAGATCAGTCTCGGTCCCGGCGATGGCCCGGCAGACGGCGCGCGCGAAACTCCAGTCGCGCCACAGGCGGCCGATGTAGAACGGGTTGCATACGACCGGCTCGATGAGTTGCAGCTTGGTCTGCGGCCATTGGCGCGCATAGAGCGAGATGGCCACATTGCGCTCGAGCAAGGCCTCGAGCGCCGCTTCGATGAAGCGTTCATCGCCCCCGTACGGCGGATACTCCTGGCGGACGATCGCAACCCGCATCAGCCGCGCTCCGCCGTATGCGCGATGAGATCGAAGAGCGCACGTGCCACACGGTCCACGGGCAGGGTCGTGAGGCATTCCGACACCTTGCCGCCGCCGCAGCCATCGATGCCGCACGGCCGGCACGGAAATTCGTCGGCAACCAGTACCCGGCTGGGCACCATCCAGGGTCCCCATTCCTTTTCGCCGGAGGGACCGAAGAGGGCGACCGTCGGGGTGCCCATCGCGGCCGCGATGTGCATCGGCGCGGAATCCACCCCCACGAAGGCGCGGGCGCGGCCGGTCAGTGCAGCGAGCTCGGCAAGACTGAACCGGCCGGCGAGATCGACGATGCGCTTCCGTGTTTCGACCGCCGTTGCATTGAGTACCGCAGCCACCAGCGCCCGCTCGCGTTCATCCGGCGCGCCAGTGATCGCGATCGGATGCCCTGCTGCCACGATGCGATCGAGCAATGCCGCGGTGCTGGTTGCAGGCCAGCACTTGAAGAGCCACCGGGAGCCGGGGTGGCACTGGATGAAACCCCCCGCCACCAGGCCGTTGGCGCGCAGCGTTTCATCGGCGGTACGTTCGGCGGCTGTCCCCGGCACCAGGACCAATGCCTTGTCGCCGGGCGCGGGGTAGACGCCGATGCGGCGCAGCGCATCCAGGTTGGTCTCGACCGTGTGCCGCGGGGTGGCGCGCGGCAGGCGATAGAAGTGGGTGAAGGTGTGGCGCCACCAGCGGCCGGCGTCGGTCCGCTCCCGGGCCACGGAATAGCGTGGACGCAGGATGCGCGTGAGCGTGGCGCCGCGCGGGTGCTCGGTCAGGTGGATTGCAAGATCGTAATGCCGGCGTCGGAGCGTCCTCACCAGTTGCCACTCGGCAAGGAGTTGTCGCCGCAGCCCCTGGTGCTTCCATTCGCGGTCGATGGTATGCAGTTGCGCGATCTCCGGATGATTACGAAGCATCGGCGCGGTTTCCTGGTAGACGAGTGCATCGACCTCGAGATGCGGTGCGGCGCGCTTCAGGACTGTGAATACCGGTGACGTCAGGAGTACGTCGCCGTGGTGGCGAAGCTTGATAATGAGCGCGCGGCGGACCCCGGTCAGGTCGACGGCGTCCTGCAGGGGACTCGACATTTCCGGCAACGATAGCAAAAAACAGGCCTCGTCGCCGGTCGAGGACCCTTGCGCTGCGTCCTCCAGTCAGGACTTACTCGCCGTGGGCGCACCGGGGGCTGGCGCTTGCGCGCAATGCGCTCGCGCGGTTCCGGTACAATCGCCGCGGACCGTTGCGGTTTCGTGTTGCTCGCCCGCCATCGCGTTTGCGCTCCGCCGCCCATGCCCATCGACGCCGTCAACGCTTCCCTCAAGGCCCAGATCCTGGCCGAGGCCCTGCCGTACATCCAGCGCTTTCACGACAAGACGATCGTGGTCAAGTACGGCGGCAATGCCATGACCGAGGCGAGCCTCAAGGCGGGTTTCGCGCGCGACGTGGTGATGCTGAAACTGGTCGGCATGAACCCCGTGATCGTGCACGGTGGCGGACCGCAGATCGGCGACCTCCTCAAAAAGATGGGTATTCACAGCGAGTTCCGGCAGGGCATGCGGGTCACCGACGAGCGGGTGATGAATGTGGTGGAAATGGTGTTGGGCGAGCTCAACCAGGAAATCGTGGGCCTCATCAACCAGCAAGGAGGCAAGGCGGTCGGCCTGACCGGCCAGGACGGCGCTTTCATCCATGCCCGCAAGATGCTCCTGAAGAGCGAGAGCAATGCCACGGAGACCATCGACATCGGCCTCGTGGGCGAAATCGAGCGCATCGATCCGGAGCTCATCAATCTGCTCGACTCGCGCGATTTCATTCCGGTGATCGCGCCGATCGGCGTGGGTCCGGGCGGCGAGGCCTATAACATCAACGCCGATCTCGTCGCCGGCAAGCTGGCCGAGACGCTGCGCGCCGAAAAGCTCGTATTGATGACCAACATCACCGGCGTGCTGGATCGGGCCGGCAATCTCCTGACCGGATTGACGGCCAGCCAGATCGACGGACTTTTTGCCGACGGCACGATTCACGGCGGGATGCTGCCGAAGATCGGCTCGGCACTCGACGCGGTTCGCAACGGCGTGCAGAGCTCCCATATCATCGATGGCCGCGTCGATCACGCGCTGCTGCTCGAAGTGCTGACCAACGAAGGCGTGGGCACCATGATTCGTGCCGACGCGATCCTGGAGGCGGCCGCGTCGCGTTGACGCGGCCCGGGGTCAGGCATGGCGACCAAACCCGGCGAACGCCGCCTGCAAATACTGCAGACTCTGGCCGAAATGCTGGAGCAGCCCAAGAACGAGCGCATCACCACCGCGGCGCTGGCCGCCCGGCTCGACGTGTCGGAGGCGGCGCTGTACCGTCATTTTGCCAGCAAGGCACAAATGTTCGAGGGCCTGATCGAGTTCATCGAGAGCACGGTCTTCACGCTCATCAACAAGATCGCCACCGAGACCCCCGAGGGTGTAGCGCAGGCCCAGCAGATCGTGGGCGTGCTGCTGGGCTTCGCCGAAAAGAATCCCGGGATGACGCGCGTCCTCACGGGCGACGCGCTGATCAATGAGGACGAGCGGCTGCAGGTGCGGATGAACCAGTTCTACGAGCGCATCGAAGCCGCATTGCGGCAGGCGCTGCGGATCGCCCAGGCGGCGGGACAATGGCCGGGCGACCCGAATGCCGAGGCCAATGTGCTTACGGCGTTCGTGGTCGGACGCTGGCTGCTGTTCGGGAAAAGCGGCTTCAAGCGCTTGCCGCAGGACGACTGGGAAACGCAGCGCCGGTTTCTGTTCAGCTGAGTGCGTTCCGGTGTGGCTGTCGGGCTACCGCGGCGATGCGCAGTTCATGTCGCCTGCACCGACGATGGCGCGAGCGCGCAGCCCGCGATTCTCCAGGTGCCATCGCGCTGGCGCTCCATGGTGTAGAAAGCCACCAGGACCGTATTGTCGGGCGCCACCAGCCGCATCGGCTGGATCACGCGACCTTCGATTACCGCGCCCTCCAGGAATTCGGTATAGCGCGCGGTGAGCAGCGCCTCGTAACCGGTTTGCACCATCGCCATGAATGATTCCGGCGTCTGCAGCTGCGCCTGCATGGCCGGGGTGGCGAAGGCGAAGGCACGCTTCGCATCCTGTGCCTTCAGCGCGACGGTCTGGCTGCGAATCGCGGCTTTGATCGCCCACCAGTCGCCTTGCCCCATCGCGACTTCCGGGCGCGCCGCGGAAGCGCCGATCGCCGCCTCCGCGATGAAGAGCATCAGGATCGCAATGAACGCGAGCAGTCCGGTGCGCCGGATCCCGATAGAAGACAGGGTGGGCATCTTCATTGTGCCAATACGCTGTGGTGAAGCGGGGCGCATACCGGACAGGCGGGATCGCGGGGCACCCGGACTTCGTGCCAGCGCATGGATTGCGCGTCGAGCAGGAGAAGCCTGCCGGCCAGCGGCTCGCCGATGCCGGCGATGAGCTTCAGGGCTTCGGCGGCCTGCGTGGCACCGATGATTCCGACCAGCGGCGCGAACACTCCCATGGTCGCGCAGCGCGTCTCCTCCATCTCCTCGCCCTCGCCGAACAGGCAGTGATAGCAGGGACTGGCGGGGTCGCGCGGATCGAAGACCGCGACCTGGCCGTCGAAGCGGATGGCGGCACCGGATACCAAGGGTCGGCCGGCATCGAAACACGCCCGGTTGAGCGCGTGCCGCGTGGCGAAGTTGTCGGAGCAATCGAGCACCACATCCGCGGCTCTGACGAGGTCGGGCAGGGTGTCCGGGTCCACGCGCCGCTGCACGGCGATGACCTGCACTTCCGGATTGATCGCCGCCAGCCGCGCCTTCGCCGCCTCGACCTTGGGCCGGCCGATGTCGTGCGTCGCGTAAAGAATTTGCCGCTGCAGGTTGGTGAGATCGACCACGTCGGGATCACACAGCGTGACCGTGCCCACCCCCGCGGCGACCAGGAACTGCGCGGCCGGCGCACCTAATCCCCCGGCGCCGATGATCAGCGCGTGGGCGGCGGCAAAGCGCTCCTGCGCATCGACGCCTAGCTCGGACAGGAGTACGTGGCGGCTGTAGCGAAGAAGCTGGGCGTCATCCATGATCACTGCGCGAGGCGACACTGCACCCCGCTTGCCAAGGCGGGGCTGCCCGTTCGGTAGCAATGACCTTCCGAACGGTCAGTTCGGCTTCGCTTGCGCCGAAAAAGCCTTGATCGACGCCACCACCGGTTGG
>JBDUCE010000400.1:0-3133 GCA_040003635.1 Betaproteobacteria bacterium | reverse complement strand
TGCGTTCGCAGGGATGACGATAGACACGTCGCCGCGTTCGCAGGGATGACGATAGGCAAGTCGCCACTTTTGCAACGATGACGATTGATGCCTCGTCACTGGCGCGCCGATGTGATTTGCGCTTGCCCTACGGCTGGAAGCCCTTGACCCCGAATTGCCAGAACAGGAAGGCGAAATTGTCGGCAAGTTCCTCGTAGCGCTGCTTCTTGGTCGAGCCGAAGCCGTGTCCTGCGTCATAGTCGATGCGCAGCAGTATCGGCTTGTCACCTGCGCTCGCCGCCTGCAGCCGCGCTGCCATCTTGGCGGCCTGCCATGAATCCACGCGCGGATCGTTGAACCCCGTCTCGATCAGCACGGCGGGATAGCGCGTCCCGTCCTTGATGTGGTGGTAAGGGCTCATTTCGAGCAGGCCCTTGAACCCTGCCTCGTCCTTGACCGTGCCGAATTCCGGGATGTTGGGGACGCCGTTGGCCGAGAACTCTGCGCGTACCGCATCCGACACCGGCACCTGGTCGATGGCGGCGCTGAAAAGATCAGGCCGCTCGGTGATCGAGCGGCCCACGAAGATGCCGCCGGCGCTGCCGCCCTGGATCGCGAGTCTCGACGGCGTCGTGTACCGGTTGGCCACCAGCCATTCTGCGCACGCAATGGCATCGTTCCAGGTATTCGGCTTGGTCGCCTGGTAACCGGCCTTGTGCCAGTCTTCGCCGTATTCGCCGCCGCCGCGCACGTGCGCCACCGCCAGCACCCCGCCGCGATCGAACCAGGCGAGATACTGGGGACGAAAGAACGGCGTCTGCGAGATGCCATACGCCCCGTATCCATAGAGGATGGTCGGGTTGGTGCCATCGAGCTTGAGGCCTTTTCGATGGACGATCGACAGCGGAATCATGGTGCCGTCGCCGGCGCGCACCTTCACCTCGCGTGACACCAGTCCGGTGGGATTGTCGTAGCGTCCTTGCGGCTGCAACGCGGTGTCGGTGACTTTGCGGGAGCTCGCGTTGTACGCGTAGTAGCCGCCAAAGCGGGTCCAGGCGCCGGCTTCGAACACCACCCCGGGAACGCGCGGATCGGCAACGAGCGCGTCGATGTCGCCTTCGAAGGGCAGCTTGATCTTTTCCGTTCGCGCGCCGGGCTCGTAACCCAGGCGCAGGAGCTCGCTGATCCCGCCGTTCATGCGCCGGACATACAACGCGTCCCGGGCGGCGGCGATGCCGGTGATCACGCCATCGCTGGGCGGCACGACGAGCTCGGCCTCCTTGAGGTCGGGCTTGGCGAGCGATAGCTTCAACACCTTGAAGTGCGAGGCTCCCTTGTGCGTGAGCAGATACAGGAGGTCGCCGTGCACCGCCATGTCGGTCACTTCGTCGCTGTTGTCGGCGATCATCTTCCACGGGGTCTTGTCGCCATCGAGGGATGCCAGCGGTGCTGAAAATATCTTGATTTCGTTCTGCACGCCGTTGACGACAGCGCCGATCACAAACCGGGAGCCGATCGGGTTGCCGGCGAAGACCAACTCGGCGGGCAGGACCACGACCTGTGGCGAAACGCCGGCACCGAGGAGCGGCTGATCCTTTTCAGGATCGTCGCCGAGCCTGTGCACGAACACCCGCTGGTTGAGGTACTTGTCGGTGACCGGCGCATCGGTCGCGAGCTTCTGCATCCGGCTGTAGATCATCCGGCCATCGGCCAGGAAGGTCGGTTGCGCGAAGTTGGCGCGATCGATGATGTCGCCGGTTTCCTTGCCGGTCGCCACCGCCACCACGCGCAGCACGCTTTCTTCTGACCCGCCCGGCGACAGGCCGAATGCAACGTGGCGATTGTCGGGGGAAGGTGCATAGAAATCGATGGCGTTGTGCTTGCCCTCGGGCGCCGGCAATGCATCCGGATCAACCAGCAGCCGCTCTTTTCCGGCGAAGCCCTGGCGCACGTAGAGCTTGGGAATATTTTCGCTGGCGAGCCGCTTCAGGTAATAGACATGATCCGCGCTGATCTGCACCGAGCTAACGCGCGCCGCGGCAGCATCGCCATTGCGCGAGATTTCCGCCAGCAGCTTGTCCCGCTGCGGGACACGGTCGAGCACCGCGCGGGTGTGGGCGGCCTGGGCTTTCGTCCAGGCGGCGACCTCCGGGTTTTTCATGTCCTCGAGCGAGCGGTAGGGGTCGGCAACCGCGACACCGAAATAAGTGTCCGTGACATTCGAGATCGGAATGACGGGCGGGCCTGCCGCGCTCGAGGCGGCATTGGCGAAAAGGACAACGAAGCCGACGACGGCAACGCGATACGCAGGCACTGGGATTGAAGGCATGGTCCACTCGGTGAGGGTGCGAAAGCGCGGCATTATGCCAGCCGCGGTGAAGGCCGGGGGGTTTGCCGATATACTGCCGCCGCCGCCGACCGGATGTGCCTGCCACCGATGAATGCCGATCTCTTTTCCGCCGCCATCCTGCTGGTGCTCGTCATCGACGCGTTCGGCAACGTGCCGTTGGTGGTGTCGGCACTGCGCCACGTGAAGCCGTCGCGACGGCTCGCGGTGGTGTTGCGCGAGTGCCTGTTCGCGTATGCCATCCTGATGGCCTTCATGTTCGGCGGCAAGACGTTTCTCACCTTGCTGCGGCTGTCGGAGACTTCGCTTTCGATCGCCGGCGGGATCGTGCTGTTCCTGATCGCGCTGCGGATGGTGTTTCATGGCACCGACCAGGTCTTCAGAGACGCCACCGAAGGCGAGCCGTTTCTGGTGCCGTTGGCGGTTCCAGCGATCGCCGGCCCGTCAGCGCTTGCGACCGTGATGCTGCTCGCCTCGCGCGATCCCGAACGAATCGGCACCTGGGCGATCGCCCTCACGCTTGCCATGATCTTCAGCGCCGCGGTGCTCGCGTCCGCGCACTGGCTCGAGCGGTTGGTCGGCCCGCGCGTGGTGGTCGCACTGGAGCGTCTGACGGGGCTCGTCCTGACAGCCCTCGCCGTGGAGATGCTGCTCGCCGGCGTGCGCACCTTCGTCCGTGAGCTGTCGGGCTAATGCGTCAACGGCAGGATCCAACGCCCGGCTTGACAGTCCGAACGTTCTTAAATTACAAAGGGTCGTGCGGGAACAATCAACGACGTGGGACGTGAGTGGGAAATACAGCGGCGC
>JBDUCE010000399.1:0-3138 GCA_040003635.1 Betaproteobacteria bacterium | reverse complement strand
GCCCTGCTGCGCCGTGAATTCTCGGCGCAGACGGATACCCAGTATCTCGCGGGCCAAAGGGTGTTTCTGCAGCGCCTGCAACGGCAGCCGCAGCTTTTTGCCACCGAGTATTTTCGCAGCCGCTTCGAAGCGCGGGCCCAGGAAAATCTCGATCGCCTGCTGGACACGGTGATCCAGCAGAATCAGGTGTCGCCGACCTTATAGATCCGGGTGGGCGTGGTCCGGCCGCGCACCAGCACCTCGCCGATCAGCTCGAACCCAAACCGTTCCCGTCCGGCGCTGTCCCGGGTTTGCTCGGAAACGATGATCGAAGTGGCGTACTCCTTGTTGAGGCCCTCGAGCCGTGCGGCGATGTTGACCTCGTCGCCGATGACGGTATAGCCCAGCCGGTCCGGGGTGCCGATGAGGCCGTGAATGACGACCCCGGTGTTGATGCCGATGCGCGCCCGCAGCTTCCCGCCCTCGCCGAAGGTCTGGTGTTCGAGCAACCGCTGGATTTCCTGCGCCGCCTGAATGGCATTCGCGGCGTGATCCGGATTGAGCCTCGGCGCATTGAACGTGGTGAGAACGGCGTCGCCCTGAAACTGGTTGATGACGCCGTCGTAGCGCGACAGGGGCTCGGCGACCGCCGCGTAGAACCGGTTCAACGTGCGCACGAGCTCTTCCGGCGCAAGCCGTTCCGAGAGCGAGGTGAATCCCTCGAGGTCGAGGAACAGGACCGTTGCTTCGCGCGGCTCGCCGAAGCCGAGTTGCACGCCCTGCTCGGAAGTCTTCATGAGATGGGCGATCTCGGGCGGGAGAAAGCGGACCAGATCCTGGTTGGTCGCGCTCTCGGTCACCGCGAAAGTGAGCAGGCGCAAATTGCGCCTGATGGCGAAACCGAGGATGGCGGTGACCACCAGTATCGAGATCACCTTGTCGACCTCGGCCCCGATCAGCACGCTGTTCGACGTCATGTAGTGCACGTAATCATGCGTCACCATGCTGTCGCGCGGGTCGAACACGACCACGTAGACCACCAGCAATATCCAGCCGATGACGGCAACCAATCCGGCGACCAGCACCTTGCGGGCATCGAAATTAAGCGTGCGCAGCGCGATGAAGATGAATACGTAAAGCAGCGTCGGCGCCTTGAGATAGAACGAAGGCGGCTGCTGGTATTGCAGGTGGAAGCTCCAGATCAGCACCACCAGCAGCAGGATGTCGACGACGATGGAGCCGTAGCGAAGCCATTCCGGAAGCAGGCGCCGGTGCGCGAGATACAAACGCAGTACGGTGAAGGCGAGATAGGCGGCGAGCACCCAGGGCACCGGATGAAACGGCGCATCGGCGCTGGATGTTTTCGGGGCCACCACGTACACGACCGAAAACCCGACCACCACCGCGAGCTGAATCCAGCCAACGAGGATCTCGCTTCGGTCCTCCTGCGCCCGGATGCGGGTCGCGATCCGCGCCGGAAGGTCGTCCACCGGCGGCGTCGGTTGGAACAGCCGGCTCTTCCACGGGATCATCAGCGCTGCGCGTGCCGCCTTCGGGATCATGGTGCCTCGATGCGTGCGCCGGCGGCCAGCGCGATGTTGCACTCGAGCACCGTGAGGCTGCCGTCGTCGCTCACACTGAATTGGTGGACGGCGTTGGTATGCAGCTTCAACGGAGGCTTGACGGTCATGTCCCACCCGGTGGCCGCGGCCAGGATGGCGCGAAGGACGCCGTTATGGGTCACCGCGACCGCCGGTGATGTGTCGCGCGAAACACCGGCGAGCCAGCGCTGGACACGGATGAGCACATGCCGCGGACTCTCGCCGCCGGGCGGCTGGAAGTCAAGGCCCAGGGCCTCGTTGCGCGCAAACTCGGGATTAAAGTGCGCGCGCAGCGTGTCGAGCGCAAAACCTTCCCACGCGCCCCAGTCCATCTCGATGAGAGCGTTCTCGCGCTGCGGGTCGCGGCCGCCGAGGAGCCGCGCTGTCTCCACGGCGCGGCGCAGCGGGCTCGAATACCAACGCACCGGCGTGGCGAGCGCGGCGGGCCAACGCCAGGCGCTGACTTGGGCGCGGCCGAGCGCACTCAACGGCTCATCGCGGCGACCCTGCATCAGGCCCTGCTCGTTCCAGGCGGTGCTCCCGTGGCGAATGACGGAAAGGATCATCGGGGCGCTGGTGCGGGGTGGAGCGGTGCGCTGGTGGCCGCCCGCTGCGCGACCACACGGCGCAGGAGCGCACCGAGTTGTGTCGCGGCTGCCGCGAGGTCGTGGTGCGTGCGCACGTAACGGCCCGCCTCGCGGCCCATGCGCCGGCGCTCCTCCGCATCCACCAGGAGCCGCCGCGTGGCAAGGGCGAACGCGTCCACATTTCCCGTCGGGACGAGGACGCCGGTTTCGCCATCGGCAACTACTGCGGCGACACCACCGCCGTTACCGCCTATGACCGGCAACCCGCATGCCTGCGCCTCGAGGAAGGCCATGCCGAACGCTTCGTCGATCGCCGGCCAGACGAAGAGGTCGCTCCCGCTAAGCAATGCGGCGATCTCGGCTGAAGGTCGGCCGCCAACGAACCGGATACGGCTCGGGTCGAACCGCGCGAACGCTGCTTCCACCTCGCCCCGCGCGGGGCCGTCGCCCACCACCACGAGCTCCCAATCAAGCGTGGTGACGCGCGCCAGCGCCGCGGCGAGCAAACGGTACGACGCGAGCTTCGCGCCGTCGCGCATCATCGCCACCGTGACGAGGCGCGGCCGACGACTGCGCCGGGGCACGACCGCCATGCACTGCGCCGCCGCGCCCGTGAAGGCGACGACATCCAGAAAAGGCGCTAACCGGTCCTCCAGCCGCGCGGCGCCGCGCATCTGACGCACCGCCGGAGCATCGACCGGGTTGAGACAAACCGTCGCATCGGCGGCAACGATGGCAGCGACCGAGCCCGCGTATCCGGCGGCCCAAGGTCCATCGCGCTGTTTGGCGGCGATCGAGGCTTCCGCAACCACGTAGGGAATACCCAGCGCACGGCACACCGTCGGCCCCAGCCAGTCGGGCCCTTTGTGATACAGGTGATACGTGAACCACAGCTCGGGCGCCCCGCCTGCGCGTCGGTAGCGCGCGACAAGACGCTGCGCCAGCCGTTCACCGATGCGTCGCAGCCGCTC
>JBDUCE010000033.1:0-10575 GCA_040003635.1 Betaproteobacteria bacterium | reverse complement strand
GGGGTACATGAGGATTCCGAGCACCGGGCAACGCGGCAGACGACCGCCGCAGTAGGTTTTCAACAGCCTGCTAGAAGTCGTACCGGACTTCGGTGTAGAGCCGGTCGCGGTTGTTGAAGCGGCCGAAAAAGCTGTCGCTCGGACCGGTGAACACGTCGGCGCCCACACTCATGGTGATGTTGCGCGCTGCCGCCCACGAAAGTCGCGGCCGGATCAGGCCGCCGCCGTCTTTCAAATTGCGTATCCACAGCAATTGCGGCTCGAGGATTCCAAGCTTGGTCGAGAGAAAGATACTCGCACCCACGCCATCATTGGGAATGGCCAGGGTGCCCGCGCCACCGCCGAAATAGTACCGCTGGAAGCCCTGCACGTTCACCCGTGAATCACCCGGGAGGCTCCACTCCGCGCTGACAATGTAATCGAGCGTCTGGCGTCCAACAACGCTCTGCGCGGCGGTGAGGTCGGCCACGCTGAAGTTCTGGCCATGGGTGTAAACCGCTTCGCCCTTGAGCACGAAATCACCGAAATCCTTGCCCAAGGTACCGCCCCCCTGCCAGAGCCGGTCATAGCGGGGTTGCACGATAAATGGTTGCGCCGGCGATTCGCCCGGCAAGCGATAGAACGTCGGGGCGGTGCTGGAGCTCCGGTAGTAAAACGCGGCAAGATCCCATCCCGCCAGCAGGGTGTTCGCCCGCAGGCCGAAATTGGCGTTGGCGAGCGATCGGCTCGGCCGTTGCGGGTCGCGGAATATCTGCAGCACGTCGTTCGGCGCAGGGGACGGCAGCGGCACCGGATAGAACTCCGACCCCGCTTTGCCGATCCGGTCGAACGCCGGCACCGGGATGAAAATTAATTCGACATGGGCGTTGCCGGCGGTGTATTCCGCGCGCGCCGCCCATTGCGGAATGCGAATCACGTCGAATCCCGGGAGCAGGAACTCGCGCATATCGCGTGCGGACACCACATCGGCAAAAAAGAGCCCGATCACCTCGCCCCAAACGATCTGTTGGGCCCCGAGCCGGAAGTCCCAATCGCCTGCCGAAAAATCGATGTAATTTTCGCGATAGAAGAAATCCACCCGCTGGTCGCGCTTGACCGCATCGGGATAGAAACCGGAGCGCAGATAAACCGGATCGCCGTCGACGCGGCCGGAAAGTTTCCACTTGACGCCATTGCCGATCTCGCCTTGCCCGGTGAGTTGCAACCGCGCGACCGCGCGCGACCAGTGCGTGGGGTCCGCATAGGTATAGGCTGCGAGCCCGTCGATGAAGCCGCTCAGCCGGGGCGAGGCGCGAGCTGCCGGCGCGTCGGCGTCGAAGAGTGCATCGCGCGCGTTCTTCGGCGGCGCATCCCCGAAGAGGGCGTCGCGCGACGCTGGTTCCGCCGCGGCCGCGACCCGCATGAAATCGCCGGCATGGTGCACCGCGGCGTTGTCGTCAACAAGGAGCGGCGCGGGCGTCGCCCATTGCAGCCGCGATGACGTGCCGCCGGCGTGCGTGGCGGATTGGCCGTTGGCGATGCCGGCGTTCGCGGCGAGGCAGGCCGCAAGGAACCATCCCGCTCCCGGCCGTATCCATTGCATGAATGTCCTCATTCCCAACCTCTCCTGCAGCATGTGATGTCAGGAAACGCGGGTGGCCTGCGTTGCCCTGACGACAACCCAGCTCGTGGCGGTCTTCACGCCAAGCCGCTGGATGCGGCCATCGGCAATGCGAACCAGCCGGTCCGCCTTGGCGATCACTTTCTTGTCATGCGTCGAGAACACGAAGGTCGTCCCGTACTTGCGATTGATGTGCTTCATGAGCTTCAGGATGCCGTCACCGGTGCGGCTGTCGAGATTGGCGGTCGGCTCGTCGGCCAGGATGACCTTGGGATGGGTGGCAAGGGCGCGGGCGATCGCGACCCGCTGCCGCTGTCCGCCGGAGAGCTCGTTCGGGCGATGTCGCGCGTGCGCGGTAAGGCCGACGAGCTCGAGGAATTCGGCCACCCGTGCGCGTCGTTGCGCGCGGCCGATTTCCCGGAACTGCAGCAGCGGGTATTCGACGTTCTCCTCGGCCGAGAGCACCGGGAACAGGTTGAAGGTCTGGAACACGAAGCCGATCGAGCGCGCCCGCAAGCCGGCAAGCTCGTCAGGCGTATGCCCACTGGTATCCCGGTCATCGACAAACAGCTTCCCGCGGGTGGGCGTGTCGATGCAGCCGACGATGTTCAGAAGCGTGGACTTGCCGCTTCCGGAAGGACCCGCGATCGCGAGGAACACCCCGCGCTCGATAGTGAGATTGATCTCATGCAATGCAGGCACGAGCTGATCGCCGACCTGATATTGCTTGGAGACATTTTCGATTCGGATGAGGGGCACGACATGATGCCGGGCGCTCGCGCAACCGGTAATCGCCTATACTATTCATTGAAACTTTTCAGCAGGTTAGAGCATATATGCTTTTGAGTATTCGCGCAAAAATCAGCATTACACAGGCCTTGATCCTCGCCGCGGCGCTCGTCGCACTTTCGTCGGCGTTCCCGGCGCGCGGCGAGGATCGGACTCAAGGCGACGAGGCCCTGGCCAAATCGATTGTGGAAAAGGCGGATCAGGTACGGTTTCCGGCCGACGGATTCGAGATGACGGTCTCGATCCGGACCACGCCGGACGAGGACGCGTCCCAGACACGTAAATACCGCGTCCTTTCGAAGGGCAATGAAAACACGGTCGTGATGATCACGGAGCCGGCGTCGGAGCGCGGCCAGATCATGCTCATGAAGGGGCGGGACCTGTGGGTCTTCCTCCCCAACGTGTCGCAGCCGGTTCGCCTGCCGCTTTCACAGCGCCTCACCGGGCATGTCTCGAACGGTGACATCGCACGCGCTAATTTCGCCGGCGATTATGTGCCGCGAATCCTGCGCAGCGAAACCATCGACGGCGAGCCGACCTACGTGCTCGAGCTCAACGCGGTCGACCGTGGCGTGACCTATCACCGGGTGTTGTATTGGGTTCGCCAGGGGAGTTTCCGGCCCCACAAGGCCGAGTTCTATTCACTTTCGGATCGATTGCTGAAGACCTGTCTCTACGAGAATTATCAGAAGATGGCCGGCCGTGTGCGGCCCACGCGGCTGGTGATGGAGGACACGTTGCATCGCGGCGAGCAATCGGTGCTCGAATACGCCGAAATGCGCGCGCGCGAGCTTCCCGACAAGATATTCACCAAGGACTACCTCAAGCGTCTCGAGTGAAAGCGCCGCCGGCGCCTTTCGCGCCCGTAAGCCGCTTCATCCCGGGACACGGCACCTGCGCTTGCGCCTTGACATCGCACGGGCCGGCGCGCCAAGCTCGATCCAGCGAAATCAACAGATCAATGAGGCGCCTTGTCAGCAACCCGATCCGATAGAACACCCGGGCGCGCCAAGACCACGGTCAAGGGCCGGGTCGCCGGTGCCTCCAAGCCCGCCGGCGAGGGCACTTTCGCACCCCATACCGGTGAGACTATCTTCGACGACCAGTCGCTGCGCTTTCGCAGCCTGACGCTGCAACCTCCCGAGCTTTCCACGTTGGGCGACGCCGCCCTGATACCGCGCGGATTCAAGATTCGCGTTGCCCGGCGCACCGGTGGGCGCCGTGAAGCCGGAATCCTGGTCGAGCGCCGCTACACAGGCCGCGGCTATACGGTTCCCACGGCCGGCACGGACCCGCAACTTTCGACCTTTCTCGCCTATGACGACGGGCAGCTCGTGGGTACGGTCGGCGTCCGGCTCGACGGCGACAAGGGCCTCTCGGCCGACGAGCTTTACCGCACCGAGATCGACCGCTTGCGCCTGGCCGGATGTCGCCTTTGCGAATTCACCCGGCTGGCCATCGACAAGGCGGCGGCGAGCAAACCGGTGTTGGCGGGACTCTTTCACACGGCGTATCTCTACGCGGCGGTGATCCGCGGCTACACCCACGCGGTGATCGAGGTCAATCCGCGCCACGTGCTTTTCTACGACAAGGCACTCAACTTTCAGCCCATCGGCCCGCAGCGCTTGAATCAGCGCGTGAACGCGCCCGCGGTGCTGCTCGGCTTGCGCTTCGCGACCATCGAAGAGGGATTGCGCGAATACGCCGGCAAGACGGAGAAATCGGCCCCGGCGCGCTCGCTGTATCCGTACGGCTTTCCGCCCGATGAGGAAGCCGGGGTGCTGGCGCGGCTGCGCAAGCTCGTCCCGGCTTGAGGGACGCTAACCGCCCAAACGCTACCGCCCAAACGCTACCGCTCAAATGTTGGCCCGCAGGGCCTCGGCTACGGGGACCCGCGACACCCGGATCGCAGGCAGTAGCGCCGCTGCCACGGTAGCCATGAATCCGACGCCGGCCGCCAGCGCAATCACCTCCGGCACGAGGCGAATGAACGCGCGGTACCCGAGGTTGGCGTTGGGCGGCGGCGGCATCGGGATGCCCACCGCGGAAATGACCAACGCGAGGACGGCGCCCAGCGCGATGCCGACGACGCTTCCAATCAACCCCAGGAGCGCGCTTTCGGTGAGCACGAGGCCAACGATGTCGCGCTTGCGGTTGCCGAGCGCCATCATCGTACCGAACTCGCCGGTGCGCTCGAACACGCTCATGTTCACCGTGTTCGCGACGCTCAGCAGCACCATGGCAAGAGTGATTGCCTGCAACACGCCGAATTGCGTCTGGTAGAGCTGCACGGTCTTCTCGTAGAAATCGTTGAGCTCGCGCCAGGTCCTCACTTCGAGCGGTCGCGATCCGAATCGTCCGCTGATCGATGCGGCAAGAGCGGCGGTCCCCGCGGTGTCGCGGAGGGACACGACCAGCGTATTGACGCCGTTGGTGCCGAGGAGATCGAGCGCAGCGGCCAACGGGATGCGCACGGCACGTGCATCGAAGTCCCTCGAGAACGTCGCAAAGGTGCCGACGACCTCGAACTCCGCGGTGTTCAACGAGCCCTCGGCCGTATTCACGAGCAACGTGATCTGATCGCCCGGGCGGAGCTTCAGCACCTGGGCGACACCCTGCCCCACGGTGACGGCGAAACGATCGCGGTCGGTCAGCATGCGGCCGGCGATCACCCGCAGATAAGTGCCCAGGCGGGCCTCTTTGCCGGCTTCGACACCCTGTCCGAACACCGGCCAGTCCGTGCGCCCGTTGTTGATGAGACCCGAAAAATCAAGCCGTGCCATGACGTCGTCCACACCCGGAATCGCCGCCAGAAGCGAGCGCGCGTCTTCCGGATCGGTGATGCGGTATCTCTCTGGTGCGCGCGCGCCATGCTCGAAATAGCCCGTCCGCGCAATTTGCAGATGGCCCGACTGGGAATGTATGAGCGCTTCGCCGAGTTGGATGAACATGTCGCGCACGAAGCCACCGGTAAGCACCAACCCGGCGACTCCGAAAACGATCGCCCCGAGGGTGATGCCCGAGCGCAGCTTTTGCCGCGCCAGATTGCGCAGCGCGAGGCCCACCATCGGGTAGCCCGCGAAGCTCATGCGCGATTGCGCCGCAGCGCGTCCACGATGACCATGCGCGATGCCCGCCACGCGGGGTAGACCCCGGCGACGAACGTGGTGGCGACCGCGAGCAGCACGGCACCGGCCGCGATGACCGGCGTGACCAGTATCCTGCCCGTGTAACCGTGGCCCATTCCCGGCGGCGCCGGCACCGGAATGCCGATGATGGAGATGATCGTTGCGAGGCCATAGCCCACCAGTATCCCGAGCAGCGCTCCCAGTGTTCCGAGCACCAGGGCTTCCGCCAGGAATCGGCGCAACAGGCGTGCGCGGGTATCGCCGAGCGCCATCGCCGTGCCGATCTCCCCCGTGCGTTCCATCACTCCCATGGTCATCGTGTTGGAAATCGAGAGCACGATGAGGAGCCCGATGATCACCTTCATGACTCCAACCTGCTTGGCAAACAGATCGGCGCTTTTGTTGTAGAAGTCGGAGAGCTGCCACCACGGCACCACTTCGTACGACCCTGCGGCGGTGATGCGCTTGATGTCATCGAGACGATCCGCGGTGGCGGCGGTGTCGTCGAGCCAGACCATCCAGGTGTGCGCGCCGCTGACCCGCATCAGTTTCCGGGCGCTCGCCAGAGGCAGGCGCAGGGCAGTGTCGTCGTAGGCCTTGCTGATGGTCGTGAAGATGCCACGCACCCGCGCGTCCATGGCGTTGATGCCGCCACCGCCGGTGTTGACCAGCAGCACCAATGGATCACCCACACGCACTCCAAGATTCCCGGCGAGACCCTGGCCCAGGATCACCCCCGCGCCGTCGTCGGCGGAGAGTGCTTCGCCGGCAGTCATGGTCAGCGACCGCGTGAGCTGGGTCTCCGTCGCCGGGTTGACGCCTTCAGCGATGAACGGCAGCGTCGCTTCGCCGTGGCTCGCAAGACCGGCGAGCGAAAGACGCGCCGAAAGCATTCGCACGCCGCGCAGTGACGCGATCGCCGCCATGGCCGGCGTGTTGTCGGAGAGCAGGTAGGCATAAGGGTCGGCGACGCCGTTCTCGGTGTAGCCCGCGCGATGCACGCGCAAGTGCCCGAGCTGCGATGCGATCATCGCCTCCCGATAATATTGAAAGTTCCACGCGATGAACCCCGAGGCCAGCATCAGCGCGGCCACGCCGAATCCGATCGCCGCCAGCGCAAACGCCGATCGACGACGATGGCGCATGACGTTTTTCGCAGCGAGCAGGAGATCGGTCAGCATGAATGGCCGCGGCGCTTGAATGCAGTGGACGGCGAGGCGAAATCAACCATACCATGACGGCCCTGCCACGAGTCGCAACAGCACAGGACGCACATGACCCAAACGAGGGGCGGCGCCGATTTTTCCTACGACGAGGCGTTCGCCCGCAACATCGGCTGGGTAAGTGCCACGGAGCAGCAGCAATTGCGCCATTCGCGCGTGGCCATCGCCGGCCTGGGCGGGGTTGGCGGCTCCCACCTCCTCACCCTGGCGCGCCTTGGCATCGGCGCGTTCAATATCGCCGACATGGACACCTTCGAACTGCCGAATTTCAACCGACAGGCAGGCGCGACAGTCAGCACCCTGGGCGCGCGCAAGTCGCAAGTGCTCGCGCGGCTCGCGCGCGACATCAATCCGACGCTCGACCTTCGCGTCTTTGCGGAGGGCATCGGCGCCGACAACATGGAAGGTTTCCTCGACGGCGTCGACCTGTATGTCGACGGCCTCGATTTCTTTGCGTTCGATGCGAGGCAGGCCGTATTTGCCGCATGCGCCAGGCGCCGCATTCCTGCCACCACCGTCGCACCGCTCGGCATGGGCGCCGCGTTGCTCAATTTCATGCCCGGCGGCATGTCCTTCGAGCAATACTTCCGATGGAAAGGACGCGACGAGAACGAGAAGGCGCTCCGTTTCCTGATCGGGCTGTCTCCGGCGCTGCTCCAGCGTCGGTATCTTGTCGATCCGAAGGCCGTCGACCTGCAGCAGAGGCGCGGCCCCTCCACCGCCATGGCGTGCGAGCTCTGCGCGGGCATCGCCGCCACCGAAGCGCTCAAGATCCTCCTCCGCCGCGGCCGCGTAAGCGCTGCGCCGCGTGGCTATCATTTCGACGCGTATCGCAACCGCTACGTGACCACCTGGCGGCCCGGTGGCAACGCCCATCCATTGCAACGGGTCGCAATCGCGATCGCGAAGCGGCAACTCGCGCGACCGTAGCCTCGATCGTCGCGAGCACACACGGACCCGGCCTCCCGGCGCCAGCCCGCCTTCAGGCCGCAGCGGGTTTTTCCGCCAGCACGATGTAGGTGTTTCCTCGAATGCGCTCGGAGATGATCATGAACCCGGCCGCCTCGATACGACGGCGGACGTCCCCCTCGTCATAGGGAGTGGCCAGGATGCCTTTGCGCATTCCCCATGCGTTGATGCGATCGGCGAAGGCCTTGAGCGCGCGCATTCCGCGCGCATGCAGCAAGACATTGGCGGCGAGCCGTCCTCCGGGTTTGAGCACCCGCCACACTTCGCGCAAGCCGGCATCGACATCGGGCAGGCAATGCACGGCGTTGGCGATGTTCGCCGAATCGAAGACATTGGCAGCGAACGGCAGTGCGGCGACGTCGGCGCGTTCGAGATCGATATCGGTCCTGCCCGCGAAGCGTTTGCGCGCGCCCGCCAGCATCCGTTCGGCATAGTCGACGCCGACCACGTGCGAGAACGGCATCCTGGCGAACCGGCGCCACTTGAGAATCAGGTCGGAAAGCGTGCCGGTGCCGATGGCGACTTCGAGATGCTCGGCCTTCATGTTCCCGCCGAAGAACCGGATCTGCTCCCACAGCGTGCTCCGGTAAGCAAACGTGAGGATGAAAAAGCCGCGCAGGTCATACCACCACGGCTCGGACGAATACGCTTGCGCGATCTCGTCGCGGTCCTTCGCCCTGCCTGCCGGACCGTCCTGCATTGCAGCTCCTTTTCGGAAACCAGGGGTGCGACGACCCCGAAGATTTCCCTGGGCGCAATGTTATCAACTCCCGGCGTGGGTCACCGTCATCGGTCCGCCGAACGAATGCTCGCCGGTCCCCGCGGCGCGCGGGCGGATTACGGATCGGGTGCGCATCAGTCGTAGCATCACGTGCTCGGCCTTCATCGCCATGGAAAGACCGCTCCAGACATGGTCGAGATAGCTCTGGACGGACCGTTGACAGGTCGCTCTCGGCGGGCTTTGCAGAAAATAGCAAAAATCCACCAGCGCGCTGCGCGAAGCGGTGAACGGCCGGGGCAGTCTCTTGCGCGCCCCGGCATAGACCCGATCCAGGCCGAAGGCGGCTTGCAGCGACAGGTCATAATCGCGCACGGTGGCGGGCGGCGCGCTCTTGGCGACTTCCGCCACGAAAAGCTGCCGCGCCTGCGCGGACTTGAGGAGACCGAAGTCGAACAGGTAGAACCCGCCGTCGCGTCTCAAAAGCGATGCGATGCGGTGAAATACGTCGAGGAGGCTCTGTTCATCCGGCAGGTGATGCAGCGCCGAGGTGCTGATCACGAGGTCGACCTTGATTCCGCGGAGCGAAGGCAGTCTGCGGATGTCTTCCTTGCGCACCTCGATGTTGTGCAAACCCCGCGCCTTGGCCGCTGCCGCCAGGAAGTCGAGCATCGTCGACGAGAGATCGACGCCGATGAAGGTCACGTCGGGGTAGAGCGCGGCCAGTTCCAGCAGGAGCGGTCCCGGTCCGCAGGCAAGGTCCACCACGACGTCGCCGGGACGGATGAGACGGGAGAGCTCGCGCAGGTGATGCAGTTGCAAAGCCGAGGTCGGACCACCCCACGCGTAGGCCGCCACGTAGGACCTCACCTGCTCCGGATCGGTCATGGTCTCGGGCTCGGGCCGCCGCACCGGGCGCACCCGGGCGTTCGACTCATGCCAGACGATCTTCGAAACGGGAAGCATGGGACGCTCCATTCGCAACCGAAACCGGTCAGCCACGCGGTTGGTCTTGCCAAGATGTCGCCTGAAGGCTCCGGCCAAAAGACGGTTCGGACGCGCTCCCGGGTCGAGCCCCGACAACAGCGAACCCGCATGCCCTCCGGCTCTGAAGATAACGGGTGAACCGGGGCGTTCTTGAGCTCTTTTCCGCAGCAACCTCGCTGGCGCCGGCACGCTGCCTTCGCGGGATTGCGTGCGTCCCGAAGACGCGGTCACAGGGCGCCTCGCGGTCGGTAAAGCGGACGGGGTTCCCACACTGTCGGCTATGTTTACAGTCACCGTCCACCTGGCGGACCCGACGTCATGTAAGCTACTGATGCCAAAAGGATCTAACAAGCTGGCACGGGCCCTGCTTTGGAGTGTGCGCAGTAAGACCCGTGTCAATTTCCCAAACCAGGGGTGCGTGATGAAATCGATGAATTGGATTGGCAAGACGGTAGGTGCCACGGCGTTGGCGTTGGGCCTGAGCGCTCCAGCGATGGCCGCCAACTACCCGGATTTTACGATCAACCAGGCTTCCGTGCCCGGTTGCTCGGCTGACGCGGCATGCGTACCCATCACGGCCGATCGGCTGAATGGCCTCTTCACGGAGACCTTCATCCCGAGCGCCCCGGATGCTAGCGGCAACGGTACCTTCACGACGACGGCGACCTTCAATATCAGCGCTTACTACAACAACGACGTACTGGTTCCCGCGCTCCTGGGGTGCAGCCCGGCAGCGTGCTACAACCTCTACGCAACGTTTACGGCATCCGGCACCTACACGGGCGGCGGCACCGGCACGCAGACCTTTACCGGCACCTCCGGCACGTTCATGCTCTTTGCCGATCCGGACCAGATCTTCGGTGGCGCTGACGATTACCTGCTCGCCTCGTCTAGCGCACTCGTGTCCGGCACTGGCAACTTTACCGGGCCGCCCGATACCGGCAACGCCAATGGTAACTTTGAAATCATCTGGAATCCGGTCACGCTCACGCCGAGCGCCAACTGCACCACGACGCCGACCGCGGGTGTTTGCTTCTTCACGGCACCCCGTCCGTTCTACCTGCAGGTGGACGCGAACGGCAACTTCACCGAAAACCCGCTGACCAATCGCACCGTGTCAGGGTCCGCCAACGCGTTCTTCGCCACGGTACCGGAACCCAA
>JBDUCE010000398.1:0-3149 GCA_040003635.1 Betaproteobacteria bacterium | reverse complement strand
GCACAGTCCTGCTGTCGGCTTGAACATGTCGCGACCGAGTTTTCGTCGCAAGGGCTCGAACTCGACTGTGCCCTGCTCGCTTGGGGATCAGACCTTCTATGGGTGGGGGGTGACTGGTCAATCGAGTTCGCGGGGAAGAACCGACCGCCGCTCAAGGATCCGCTCACCGTGAGGAAGAACGTGTATCGAGTACTTCTGACTCGAGGGCGGGACGGGACGATAGTGTTTGTACCGTCCGATTCGAGGATGGATGTAACGATGGAACGGCTCAAGGCAGTGGGAATGCGGATGCTTTAACACCATTGATGGCGTATCGAGCTCATGTTCGACGTTTCGCTGACGCAGATCGATGGCGGGCGTTACGCAACCATCCCTCACATGCTGCTCACAATCCGCGCCTTCAGTGACTCGTATTCCGAGTCGCTGATCAGGCCCTTGGAGAGCATTTCTCTCGCACGCTCCAGTTTTTTCACGGGGTCCGCGTCCTCGCTGGTGCTACCCGCTGCCGACATGGAAGGTGCGGTGCCGAGCTGTATCCCGCCCGCCTTGGCGCGCATTTCTTCGAGCTCGCGGATTCGCCGCTTCTCGCGCCACGCCTGTTCATTCGCCTGGCATAGCCGGTAGACGGCCTCTGCCTGAGTCTTGCGCAGCCCGGTATAGACTAGGGTATGCGTTTGTGCCGTGACGGCAAGGTCCGGCGCCGTCAAGGCGACGAGCGTCAGGTCGGCGCCGAAGGTTCCCACCTGCAGCCGGATATCCTTCAGGTCCTGCCATCGAACCGTTTGCGGTTCGAACCCTCCAAAGAGTTTGCGTTGCATTCCAAGAAAACGCCCCGATGTGGCGGCTACCATGGTTCGCCGGTGATCGAGCGCAAAGATCCGGCGCTGCACCGCATAGGCGTCGATTGTTTCATTCGGGATGAGCAATGCCGAAAGCTGTCGCAGCGCTTGCTGTACCTGGGCGTCTTCGCCGGTGGATGGTGCAGGTGACGAGCTACCGGCGGCGAGCGCCGGAGGGCTTTCGCCGGTGTTTGCGGGACTCGATGTGGGTTTGGGTGGAGGCGACGCCATGAGGCTCCTTTGTCATCGTTGACGCACGGTGGATTCCATCCGGTCTTGCCCCATCCTGCCCCATGCATGGTGTCTGTACAAGCATAAGCCCGTCGCTGCATCACAGCCTACTTTACCAATCGCAAGGAGAAAATGATGACCCCACAGGAAACCCAGTTGCTGCAGGAGTTTCTGGATCAGCTTACCGCGGTGCGCGGAATAGCGAAGGATCCCGACGCCGATGCCCTGATCGCGCGTGCGGTTTCCCAGCAGCCGGACGCGAGCTACCTGCTCGTGCAACGCGCGTTGTTGCTCGATCAGGCGTTGCAGTCGGCCAAGGCGCAACTCGCAGAGCTTCAGGACCAGGTGCGAAGGTCCAGTCCGGCCGCAAGCTCCAGTTCATTCCTGGGGTCGCTGGGCGCCGCGTGGGGGCGCCATCCCGCCGCGGAGGGAGCTGGCCCGACTGGCGCTGCACAAGCGCCGGTCATGAGCCCGACCGCTATCAATTCACCGCCCGGTGCGAACCCGTTGCCGCCGCAGCGTCCCGGCTTTCTGGGCGGTGGCGGAGGCGGCTTCCTGCAACAGGCCGCCGCGACCGCCGCGGGTGTGGCCGGCGGAGCGTTCCTGTTCAGCGGCATCCAGAACATGATGGGTCATCACGAAGGTTCCTTGTTGGGCGGCGGCCACCCGACCGGTGCGGCAACGGAGGGCGCGACCAGCAACCACGCCGATGGCAAGGACGCGGCAAAGGAGGAGCACCTCGCCGCGGAGAACTCGAGCGCCAATGACAGCACCAACGACCTGTCGCTGGACGACGTGAGTGCCGACGACAGCTTTTCCTCCGATGACTTTGCATAGCGCACGAGGACGTAAGCGGCCTCGGCAGGAGCAAAAACCTTACGGCAACGTCGGCACCTTCTTGTCCGGTCTCGCCCTGGCGCCGATCGAGCCTGCTTCGATGTAGATGCGCTTGATCTTCGAATAGGTCGCCCGGATTTCCTGCTCGATGCCATAAATCGATTCGGCGACCTGCTCGGCCGACGCGTCGCGATCGAACTCGACGTCGAGGGTCAGCAGCACGTCCTCCGGTCCGATATACATCGACAGCGGCCGTCCGACCAGATGCACGCAGGGGTGCGAGAGCGCGATGCGCTGGATGCCTTCCGCGGTCGCGGGACGTACGCCTTCGCCGATCAGCAACCCGCGCGATTCGCGAATCAGCAAAACGGCAACGCCTGCCAGAAGGAAGCCGATCACGATCGAAGCGACGCCATCGAGCACGGGTAAATCCAGGCGGTGACCGAGATATATCCCGACCGCGGCGACAGCAAGGCCCGCCAGTGCCGCGGAGTCTTCGGCGAGCACGGTGTAAGTCGTGGGGTCCTTGCTCTCATGTAGTGCCTGCCAAAACGGCTGGGTGCCTTTTTCGCGAAGAAACGTTCGCAACGCAATCCCGAAACTGATCCCTTCGAACAGTGCCGCCGCGGCGAGCACGACGTAGTTCCACAGCGGATCGCCCATCTGCTGCGGGTGCAGCACGTGCAGCAAACCCTGGTAAGCCGAGATGCCACCGCCTAACCCGAAGATCAACACCGCAACGATCAGGCTCCAGAAGTAGATCTCCTTGCCGTGGCCGAAAGGATGCTCGGCGGTTGCCTCGCGCTGGCTGAGCTTCATCCCGACCAGCAGCAATATGCCGTTGCCGGTGTCCACCGCCGAGTGGATGCCCTCCGCCAGCATGGCCGAGCTGCCGGTGACGCCGGCCACCGCGAATTTCGTGGCGGCGATGGCCACATTGGCGCCAATGGCGCCATAGACCGCGAGTTTCGACCCGTCCATATCGTTTGTTCGCCTGACCGAGGCGGGAGCCGCCTAAGGAATCACAGAATAACCGCCGCTGCCGGTTTTCGGCGCAGCGACTTCATTGATGATTGCCGAAATGGACTTTGCCGCAAAACGTCCGTCGTGACCGCGCAGGTCCACATTTGGCGGGCGTCGCCCCCGCGAAGGCGAGGGTCCGGCGTCTTTGATTTTACGGATGAGAAGGCAACGCCACTGTCCCAAGCCTTCGCGGGAACGACGATATTACCGCTAGCGCCC
>JBDUCE010000397.1:0-3151 GCA_040003635.1 Betaproteobacteria bacterium | reverse complement strand
CCAACTTCCGCAGCCGGGTGTTGACATTGCCCCGCAGCGCCTCGATGCGCAGCAGCGGATCACGTTCGCGCAACTGGACTTCGCGCCGCAGGCTCGACGTGCCGATGCGCGCGCCTCCGGGCAACGCGGCGAGATCCACGTAGTGATTGGAGACGAGCGCATCGCGCGGGTCTTCGCGGGCCATGATCGCGGCGAGTGCAAAACCCTCCGGCATGTCCATCGGCACATCCTTGAGCGAATGCACCGCAAGGTCGGCGCGTCCTTGCGCCATCGCGACTTCGAGCTCCTTGATGAAAAGCCCCTTGCCGCCAATGTCGGAGAGCGCCTGGTCGAGCACGCGGTCGCCTTGGGTGGTCAGCCCCAGGAGCGTCACTTCGCACGCCGGATATAATTCGACAAGACGCGCCTTGACGTGCTCTGCCTGCCAGAGGGCGAGGGGTGATTCGCGCGTGGCAATGACGAGCCGGCGCGGGGATTCGGAAGCCATGGGACGCGAGCGAGGGAAAACCATCGAGCCGGTCGGGACAGCCGCCGCGCAGTCAGCGCGGCGCCGGATGTTGCGATGGATTCTAGCATGCGCTGCAATGCCTCCTGCCGCGTTCGCCGCGGGCGCTACCGGCGCGCCGGCCGGACATCGTTTCAACCTGCCCGCCGCGCATGATCTCGGGAGCGATGGCATCCGCAGCGCCGCCGAACGCATTCCCGTGCTGCTCTTTTTCGATCGCAGCGACTGCCCGTATTGCGAGCGCGCATTGCGCGAATTCCTGGTGCCGATGGCGAACAACGCCGAGTGGGCGGCGCGGGCGGTTTATCGTCAGGTGGAGATCGACGGAGCGGAGCCGCTGGTCGATTTCGCCGGCACGCCAACCACCCATCGCGAATTCGCCGGGCGGCACCACATTCGCCTGACGCCGACGATCTACGTCGTGGACGGGCACGGCAACCCGCTGGGGCGGCCGCTGGTGGGTCTCATGACGGTCGATTTCTACGGCGCCTACCTCGAAGAAGCCATCAGCGCTGCCACCGCACGCCTGCGCGGGTCGAGCGAAAGCAAATCCTGATGTGCGCGAATGGGATGCCGCGCGCAATGGCATAGCGCCGTTGCAGTCGGATAAGGATAGCGATGAGGATCGTCATCACCGGGGGTGCCGGCTTTCTGGGTCGCCGGCTCGCACGCGCAATTCTGGATCGCGGTGCGCTCACCGATGCGAAAGGACAACAGCGTCCGGTGCGCGAGCTGGTGTTGGTGGACGTTGTCGCGGGGCCCTCCCTATCCGATCCGCGGGTGCGATCGCTCACCGGCGATCTTGCCGATCCAGGCCTGGCACAGCACGCGCTCACGCCCGACACCGACTCGATCTTTCATCTCGCCGCGGTCGTGAGCGGCGAAGCCGAAGCAAATTTCGATCTCGGCATGCGGGTGAATCTCGACGCTACCCGCGCCCTTCTCGAACGCGCGCGCCTTTGTATCGCACCGCCCAAGCTGTTGTTCGCGAGCTCGCTTGCGGTGTTCGGAGGCGCGTTGCCGGATCCCGTGCCTGACGACGCGCCGGTCATGCCGCAATCCTCGTACGGCACGCAGAAGGCCATCGGCGAGCTGCTGGTCCACGACATGTCGCGCAAGGGATTCATCGATGGCCGCAGCTTGCGTCTGCCGACGATCACCGTGCGCCCGGGAAAACCGAACAAAGCCGCGTCCTCGTTCGCGAGCGGCATCATCCGCGAGCCCCTGGCGGGGATCGATGCCGTTTGTCCGGTGGCGCCGGAGACCCGGATGTGGGTGCAGTCGCCCCGCGCAGTAATCGAGAATCTGCTCATCGGCCACGACGCGCCGTCCGCTCGCTTCGGCCAATCGCGAGCGGTGAATGTGCCGGGTATCAGCGTCGCGGTGGGCGACATGGTGGGCGCGCTGCGGGCCGTCGCCGGCAATGCCGTCGCGGATCGCGTGCGCTGGGAATACGACCCGGTGATCGACCGCATCGTATCGACGTGGCCAGCATGCTTTGCGCCGGAGCTCGGTATCGCTTTGGGCATGCGGGCCGATCGCGATTTCGAGAGCATCGTGCGAGGGTACATGGCCGACGCCATGCCGGCCGTCGCGCCGTGACCGCGATGGTTTCGGCATGAGGCCGAGGTAGCAACCTCTTCAATGTGCAGGAGCGAGCTCCGGCTCGACCTCTTTCAACGCATCGACCAGCAACTGCGGCCCGGCATCCTTGAGCTTCATCGAATCGGAAAGCATTCGCCGCCACAGCCGGGCGTTGGGCATGCCGTGATACAGCCCCAGCATATGGCGCACAATGGAATGCAAAGGGACACCCTTGGCACGCTGCGCGGCGACGTAAGGCAGCATGGCATGAACCACATCGACCCGCGAGCGCGGTGACGCGGCGTCACCGAAAACCCTCGCGTCGGCTCCGGCCAGGATGTACGGATCGTGGTACGCCACGCGTCCCAGCATGGTGCCGTCGACCTGGCTCAATTCACCGGCAATCGCATCCCACGTGGCAAATCCGCCGTTGATCACAATGGTGTACTGCGGGAAATCGCGCTTCAGGCGATGCACCACCTCATAGCGCAGCGGTGGAACCTCGCGGTTCTCCTTGGGCGAAAGTCCCTTCAACACTGCGTTGCGTGCGTGAACGATGAAGACATTGCACCCCGCGCGGCCCACGACGCCGACAAAATCGCGCACAAAGCCGTAATCCTCACCCGCGTCCAGGCCGATGCGATGCTTGACCGTCACCGGAACATGAACGGCGTCGCACATCGCGCGCACGCATTGCGCAACCAGCGCGGGATCGGCCATGAGGCACGCGCCGAAGCTGCCGGTCTGCACGCGCTCCGACGGACAGCCGACATTGAGGTTGATCTCGTCGTAGCCCCATCGGGCACCCAGACCGGCCGCGGTCGCCAACGCCGCCGGGTCGCTGCCGCCGAGTTGCAGCGCCAACGGATGCTCGGCGGGATGGAAATCGAGGTGCCGTGCGACATCGCCATATAGCAGCGGACCGGTGGTGATCATCTCCGTGTACAAGCGCGCGTACCGGCTGATCTGGCGCAGGAAAAACCGACAATGGCGGTCGGTCCAGTCCATCATCGGCGCTACGCATAAGCGGTGCGACAAGTCGTTCATTTGTCTAATATTTCC
>JBDUCE010000396.1:0-3158 GCA_040003635.1 Betaproteobacteria bacterium | reverse complement strand
GCCCGCGCATCATCATCTGCGTGCCGTGCGGCTCGACCCAGGTCGAGCGGCGCGCCATCCGGGAGTCCGCCCTTGGTGCCGGGGCCTCCAAGGTCTACCTGATCGAGGAGCCCATGGCCGCGGCGATCGGTGCCGATCTGCCGGTCTCCGAGGCCACGGGCTCGATGGTCGTCGACATCGGCGGCGGCACCACCGAAGTCGGCGTGATCTCGCTCGGCGGCATAGTCTATTCGGGCTCGGTGCGCGTGGGGGGCGACAAGTTCGACGAGGCGATCGTCAACTATATTCGCCGCAACTACGGCATGCTGATCGGCGAGACCACTGCCGAACTGATCAAGAAGACCATCGGCTCGGCGTTCCCGGGCTCCGAGGTCAAGGAAATGGAAGTCAAGGGCCGCAATCTTGCCGAAGGCATTCCGCGCAGCTTCACCGTATCCTCCAATGAGATTCTCGAAGCGTTGACCGATCCCCTCAACAGCATCGTCTCGGCCGTGAAGAGCGCGCTCGAGCGCACGCCGCCCGAGCTCGGCGCCGACATCGCGGAACGCGGCATGGTCCTCACCGGCGGGGGCGCCCTGCTGCGCGACGTCGATCGGCTGCTCATGGAAGAGACGGGCCTGCCGGTCATCGTCGCCGACGATCCACTCACCTGCGTGGTGCGCGGTTGCGGGAAGGCGCTCGAGAACATGGAAAAGCTGTCAACGATCTTCACCACCGACTGAACGCCTTGCCCGCCGCATGAACGATGGCGGCCTTCTTCCCTCGTCCGGCGCGCCCCCTCGGGTTCGGATGGCCGCGAACGACGTGAAGCGCGCCCTTCGCACCCCCAGCGTGCGCCCGCTTTCCGCCGCCGCGTCGACCCCGCGAACGGCATGTGCGCGCGGTTCGCAGCCCGGCGCCGCATAGGCTCCTTCGATGCGCCACATTCCGGTCGAGCCGCCTGCGTTTTTTCATCGCGGCCCCTCGCCCCTGGCGCGGCTCACCTTCTTCGGGTTGCTGTCGGTAGTCCTTCTTTTTGCCGACACCCGCTTCCGCTACCTGGAGCAGATACGCTACGCAGCCGGCATCGTGCTCTATCCGTTGCAGCGCGCCGTGCTGATGCCGCGCGACGCGGCCCACTACATTGCGGGCTACTTCGCGTCCCAGCGCGCACTCGGCGAGGAGAGCGTGGAGCTGCAAAAAAAGCTCGTGGACCAGGCCACCGTGGTGCAGTCCTATCCCGGATTGCGCCAGGAAAACGAGCGGCTGAAGGCGCTCCTCAAAGTGCAGGCGCGCTACGCCGGCGCCGCGACGGCGGTCGAGGTGCTCTATACCGGGCGTGACCCGTTTGCGCAAAAGCTTTTCGTTGACAAGGGAGCCGACGCCGGACTGACGCCGGGCCGCGCCGTGATCGATGCCGACGGCGTGGTCGGGCAGGTTACGCGGGTCTATCCGTTCATGGCCGAAATCACGCTGGTCACCGACAAGGATCAGCCGGTGCCGGTCACGATCGAACGCTCCGGCGTGCGCTCGGTGCTTTTCGGTGCGGGCGCGGGGCGCGCGCCCGAGCTTCGCTTCCTCGCGCCGACTGCGGACATCCAGGTCGGCGACGTGCTCGTCACCTCGGGCATCGACGGGACGTATCCGGCGGGCTTGGCGGTGGCCCAGGTCACCCATCTCGAGCGCGAAACCGGCCAGATGTTCGCCCGCATCAGCGCGCGGCCTCTCGCGGGCGCTGATCGCAGCCGATATTTACTGGTGCTCGACCAGTCCGTCGCATCGCAGCCGCAGCCCGAGGAGCCGGCGCAGGCCGACGCGGCCAAACGCGGCAGGGGCCGCGGCCGTCGCGCCAGGGAATGAAAAATGGGGCGCCGGAAGATGCAGCCGGCGCAGCTATTGGTTTATCTTGAGGCTCCCAGAGCTAAAGGCCCGAACTTTTCGATGGCGCTACGCGTTCCACCCCTGCTCCCGATCGGGCCCGAGGTTATCCTCAAGCCTGCCAATCCCGGGTTCGTCCTGTGCACGATCATGCTGGCGCTGGCCGCCAACCTGTTCCCGCTCACCGGCACGGCGCTGATGCTGCGCCCGGATTTTCTCGCGCTGGTGCTGCTCTACTGGTGCATCCAGGAACCGCGCTTCGTGGGCGTCGGCACGGCATGGCTGGTGGGGCTCGTCATGGATGTGGCGGACGCCACCGTGTTCGGGCAGCACGCGCTCGCCTACGCGGTGCTGGCCTACTCGGCCGATTACTTTCGCCGCCGGGTGCTGCGCTTCCCGTTATGGCAGCAGGCCGCGCAGGTGGTAATGCTGCTGCTGCTTTGCGCCGGCCTGGTGGCGCTGGTGCGAGTGGTCGGCGGCGCATCGCTGCCACCCTGGACTTACGTGGCGCCTCCCTTCATCGCGGCGTTCCTGTGGCCGATGCTGTCGGTGTTCCTCCAGGCACCGCAGTGGCCGCGGCGCTCGGATTCCGAGTTCTGACGAGGCCTCCGATGGCAACCATGGAGGCAGCGTGGATTGGCTGAATGCGCGCGCGCGGGGCTGGCGGCGCAGCGGCAATGCGACGAGCGCCTTCGGCTCGCGCGAAATGCGCAACCCGGAGCGCGAGGTCTTTTTTTTCCGCCGCCGGCTTTCCGTGGCGGGATTGCTGATCTTCGTGGCCTTCGGCGGTCTGCTCGCGCGCTTCTTTTATCTGCAGGTCGCCCAGCACAAGCACTACGAGACCCTGGCGGAGACCAATCGCATCGCGATCGTCCCCATCGTTCCCAATCGTGGCGTCATCACCGATCGCAATGGCGTGGTGCTGGCCGAGAGCTATTCGGCCTACACCCTCGAGATTCAGCCGGCACGCGTACGCAATCTCGACGAAACCATCGACGCGCTCGCGCAGGTCGTCGAGGTGCAGCCGCGGGATCGCAAGCGATTCCGGAAACTGCTCGAAGAGTCCAGGAACTTCGAGAGCCTGCCGCTGCGCACGCGCCTCTCCGACGAGGAAGTGGCGCGCTTCGCCGTCAATCGTTATCGCTTTCCCGGAGTCGAGATCAAGGCGCGGCTATTCCGTCAATATCCGTTCGCGGAAATGGCGTCGCATGTCATCGGGTACATCGGCCGCATCAACGATCGCGACGTCTCGCGGATCGAGGACTGGGACGAGACCACCAATTACAAGGGCTCGGATTACA
>JBDUCE010000395.1:0-3168 GCA_040003635.1 Betaproteobacteria bacterium | reverse complement strand
GATTACCACCCGCGCGCCAGCATCTCCCATGGTGTTGGCGACGAGCATGGCGTCGATCGCGGCGTGCGCTTCGGCGAGCGTTGCGGCCACCACCACGCCTTTGCCCGCGGCCAGCCCATCGGCCTTCACCACGATCGGCGCGCCGCGCTGCGCAACATAGGCGCGCGCGGCGATGGCGTCGGCAAACGTGTGCCAGGACGCCGTCGGGATCTCATGCCTTCCCATGAACGCCTTGGCGAAGTCCTTCGAGCTTTCCAATTGAGCAGCGCTGCGCGTCGGTCCGAAAATGCGCAATCCCGCCGAACGAAAAGCGTCGACCACGCCCGCCGCCAGCGGTGCTTCGGGGCCTACTACCGTGAGTGCCACCTCCCGCTCCCGGGCGAACGCGACGAGATCGTCATGGTCGCTCAAAGCGATATTGGTGAGGCCAGGCTCAACCGCCGTACCGGCATTGCCGGGAGCGACATAAACGCTCGACACCCGCGGCGACTGCGCGAGCTTCCACGCCAATGCGTGCTCGCGACCACCACCGCCGATAACGAGGACTCTCATGTCAAAGATGGACCCGCAGGAAGACAAACCCCACGTTGCCATTGCCGGTGGTATTGGCACTGACCTTGGGGATGTAGGTGCCGAGCACTTCAACCTTGCCGAGCTTCACCCCCGCCAGCGGCAGAATACCGGGGAACGGCACACCGCTGTAGATGTCCGGACGCGAACCCAGGAAAGCAGTGTAACCAAGGCCCACCGCGTAGTCGCGCGAAGCCGGCCAGAACGTCATGTACGACCAGCCGACCATCTTGGTGTATTTGTAGTGAGAGTCCCGAAAAATAAGTCCATACCAGCCGAACTCGTCGCCCTTGGGGTTGCGGCGTGACCAGCCGTAGCCGCCGCCCCAGGACTCCTCGTTGAAACCCTCGAGCTTCTCGCGGGTGTAGGTGTGACGATCGTGATGCGTGTAGCCGGTGAGCAGGACATCGGGGGTACCTTCCCGCCACGCGTCCTTGACACCCAGGCACTGGTATTCGAGCCAGCTCCACAACCGATCACAGGGGACGGCAGCATGGGCGGGCACGGCGGCGCAGAGTAACGCAAAAGCCAGTGCGGCTACGGGCAAAAATGGACGCGGGGAACGTGTCGGCATCGGAATAAGGTGTGGCAGCGACGGTGCGCGCGGCTTCCGCGGTGGATCAATGACGAAAATGGCGGATGCCGGTGAACACCATCGCGATGCCGCGCTCATCCGCGGCCGCGATCACTTCGTCGTCGCGCACGCTGCCGCCCGGCTGGATGATCGCGACGGCGCCGTGGTCGGCCGCCACGTCCAGACCATCGCGGAACGGAAAGAAGGCGTCCGAAGCGACGACGGAGCCGGCCAGCGAGAGCTTGGCATGGGCGGCCTTGATCGCAGCGATGCGCGTCGAATCGACGCGGCTCATCTGCCCCGCTCCGATACCAAGCGTGCGGCCGTCCGCGCAATAGACAATGGCGTTCGATTTCACGTATTTCGCCACCCGCCACGCAAAAAGCAGATCCCCGACCTGGTCCGCAGAGGGCGCTTTCCTGGTCACCACCTGCAGGTCGGCCGCGGCAATGTGATCGATATCGGGCGTTTGCAGCAACAAGCCGCCCGCGACGCGCTTCAACTCCCACGCCGGCGCCGCGGGCGCTTCCGCCACGCGCGGCAGCGCGATCTCGAGCACGCGCACATTGGCCTTGTGCCGGATCACCTCGAGCGCATCGTTGGTGTAGCCAGGCGCGATCAGCACTTCCAGGAACTGCGCCGCGACGAGCTCGACCGTCGCCGCGTCGAGCGTGCGGTTGAAGGCGATGATGCCGCCGAACGCCGAGGTCGGATCGGTGGCGAGCGCCTGGGCGTAGGCCGCGAGCGGTGACGGCGCAATGGCGGCGCCGCAGGGGTTGGCGTGCTTGACAATGACGCAGGCAGCGGCGTCCCCCAGATCGAGGAGTGATTTCACGCATTCCCAGGCGGCATCGGCATCGGCGATGTTGTTGTAGGAAAGCTCCTTGCCCTGAAGCTGGCGATAGGAGGCGATGCTGCCGGGCACTGCGAACTCGTCGCGGTAGAACGCCGCCTGCTGATGCGGGTTTTCGCCGTAGCGCAAATCCTGCATCTTCACCGCCTGGAGATTGAAGCGTTCGGGGAACGCGGCCGGCGCGCCGTCGGGCGCGCGCGCGGTCAGCCAGTTCGAAATCGCACCATCGTAGGCAGCCGTATGCGAAAACGCCTTGCGAGCCAGCGCAAAGCGGGTGGCCGAGCCGAGCGCCGCATGGTTCGCGCGCAGCTCCTCGAGGAGCGCCGGGTAGTCGGCGGGATCGACCACGATCCCCACGTGCTCCCAATTTTTCGCTGC
This sequence comes from Betaproteobacteria bacterium, assembly GCA_040003635.1. Taxonomy (GTDB): domain Bacteria; phylum Pseudomonadota; class Gammaproteobacteria; order Burkholderiales; family Casimicrobiaceae; genus CAIWHR01. The sequence continues at coordinate 793 of JBDUCE010000395.1, read as the reverse complement.
GGCGCGCACCATGGTCGGTCCGCCGATATCGATGTTCTCGATGGCCTCGACCAGGGTACATCCGGGCCGCGCCACCGTCTCGCGAAACGGATAGAGATTGACCACCACGAGATCGATCGTCGGCATGCCGTGCAGTTCGAGCGCGGCCATGTGGGCGGGCAAGTCACGGCGGGCCAGGATGCCGCCATGCACTTTGGGGTGCAACGTCTTGACCCGGCCGTCGAGCATCTCGGGAAAGCCCGTGTAATGCCCGATTTCCGTGACCGGCAAACCGGCTTCGGCTATCGACCTGGCGGTCCCGCCCGTCGACAGCAGCGTCACGCCCAGTGCCACCAACCCACGCGCGAAATCAACCAGCCCCGTCTTGTCGGAGACCGAGAGCAACGCTTGGGTGATCGGGGCGGGCATGGGCTATCCTGACGCGGCCAAAGGTGGAGTCTTGCACGGTTCACCACCGACAATATTCCCGTATCGTCGTTCCCGCGAAGGCACGGGATGCAATGTCGGTTTATTCCGCAAGCCAGCGGATCACCGTCAGAGCATGACGGCAGCGACGTTGGGACTGCAACGTACCCGGGGCGACGCGAGAATCGCGAAGTCGCAACCCATAGAGCGCCACGGGCGCGCAGCCCGGCTATCGAGCAGGGCTCAGGAAATCCCGTATTTGGCGAGCTTGGTGCGCAGGGTATTGCGATTCATCCCCAGCATGTCCGCCGCTTGCGTCTGATTGCCGTTCGCCCGCTCGAGCACCGAAGTGATGAGCGCGCGCTCGACGTGGGTGATCACCATGTCA
>JBDUCE010000032.1:0-10679 GCA_040003635.1 Betaproteobacteria bacterium | reverse complement strand
ACGAAGTCGCCACGGAGATTCACGCCCGCGCCGATACTTTCCACAGCTTTGGCGGAAGCGATGCCCGCCCTTCGATCGTCGCGCCCGTCATCCGCGCGGATGGTCTCGACGTGCTGGTCTATCCCGAGCTCGGCATGGATGTGACATCGTTTGCGCTCGCCGCCTTGCGCCTGGCACCCCGCCAGTTGTCGGCGTGGGGTCATCCGATCACGACCGCGCATCCGACCATCGACGCATTCATTTCCTGCGCCGCGATGGAGCCCGCCGAGGCCCCGGCCCACTATGCGGAGCCACTGGTGCTGCTGCCGGGCATCGGTACGAGCTATCGTCGTCCCGATGTTCCGGAGGACGCGACCCGCAGTGCCCTGGGGTTGCCCGACGATCAGCCGGTGTTGCTGTGCCCGCAATCCCTGTTCAAGATCCACCCGGACAATGACGCGCTGCTGCTCGATATCCTGATTGCGAACCCCAAGGCGTTGCTGGTTCTTTTTTCGGGCCGGCACGTGGCCATCACCGATCAGTTCATGCGCCGCCTCGAGCGTGCCTTCGCGCGCCGCGGCGTGGCGGTGCGCGAGCGTGTCCGCGTGCTGCCGCAACTGCCGCACGCCGACTACATGCGCGTCAACCTGGTGGCTGATGCGATGGTCGACACTTTGCATTGGTCGGGGGGCAACACCAGTCTCGATGCGCTTGCCTGCGGCTTGCCGGTGGTGACGCTTCCCGGGGCCTACATGCGCGGCAGGCAAAGCGCGGCCATGTTGCGGCTATTGGGCGTGGACGAGCTTATTGCACGCGATCGCGCCGACTATCTTGCCATCACCTCGCGGCTGGTCGTGGACGGGTCGTGGCGGGACGATATGCGCACCCGTATCCGCGCGGCCCAACCCCGGCTGTTCGAGCGCAATGACGCGCTGGCGCGCCTGCTCGATCTGTTCGACGAAGAGGCAAAGAGCATGCAGTGAGTCGGGCTGGCAAACTTCAGAGTGCGATCATGCATCGACAGGCACACTGCCTTGCGCGGCCGCCATCAGGGCGGCTTCGAGCGCCACCGTGAACCGCGGCATGTCGAACAGCGGCTCGTGCCGGCGATTGGCGGCCAGCCGCGCCTTCAGGTCGCGGCTGGCGTCCGGGTTCCGGGACAGCGCAAGGCCCAGCGCTTCGTAGCCGGCGAGATCCTCGGCAATCAGGTCGGCGAGCCCGATCGCGCGAAGCTGACTTCCGGCGACGCGGCTCGCCATGGTGTCGCCCGAGACGGTGAGTACCGGCACGCCCATGAACAGCGCATCGTTGGCTGCCGTTCCGGCGTTGTAGGGCATCGTGTCGAGGTAGAGGTCGACATGGCGGTGCCTGGCGAGATGTTCTTCGAGGGGCACCCGCGGCGCGAACACGAGGCGCGATGCGTCCACGCCACGCGCGCCGGCTTCCTGCCGCAGGTTCGCCATCGAAACCGTGCTCGACGGCGACAACCACAGGATGCCTTTCGGTGTGGCCGCGAGGAGCCGCATCCATACATCGAAGAGGCCCGGCAACAACTTGTAGGGATTGTTGAAGCAGCAAAAGACGAAGCCATCCGGGGGCAGTCCGCTCGCCTCGCGCGACGCACTGGAGGAAGCTACCGCCCGTCGCGTGTCGCTCGGACAATAGCAGTCGGGAAGATACAGGAAGCGCTCGTCGAAGCGGGCCTGCGTGGAAGGCGGCGTCGCGTAGCGGTCGGTGATGATGTAATCCATCCAGGGCGCCCCCAGAGTGCCGAGGTATCCGAGCCACTGCGCCTGGATGGCCGCGGGGCGGCGCGCGAAGATTTCGCTGCGGGCATGGGTCGTATAACCGTTGAGATCGATGAGCACGTCGATGCCGTCGTCGCGGATGCGTCGCGCGATCGCTTCCTCATTGGCGGCATCGCATTCGCGGAAGGTATCGAATGCGTTCTGGATGCGCTCGCGCAATGGCGATCGATCGGAGGGTCCGATAGCATACGCATAGGTCGTGAGATGCGTGCGGTCATGACGCTCCCAGACTTCCGTTGCCAGAAAGGAGACGGCGTGCATCCGGAAATCGGAGGATACATAGCCGACACGCAGCTTGTGACCGCGGTCCCTGATCCGCATCGGTGGTGATGGAGCCTCGCCAGCGGACAACATCACGTCCGCCGCCCAGTGCCGGGCGTTTTGCTGTTGCAGCGCCGGGGACATCGGCATGGCCAGTCCGAAGAACGGGTTGATGCCCGCACGGGGGTTCCGGGCGAGCCCCGCGACAATAGCGGCGTGGAGCTCGGGCAGCCCGCCCCAGTGGGTCAAATGCGCCCGGCAGTGCGCGAGCAGTGATAATGCGTTGAGATCAGCGGGCGCTGCCGAGCGGGCGCGGGCGAGCACCGGTTCGGCGAGGACGAATTCGCCGGTATCGATCATCACCGAACCGAGGTTGGTGAGAGCGACCGCATCATCCGCGTCCAGTGCGAGTGCGCGGCGAAAGCTGGCCATGGCCGCGGGGTAATCCTGCGCGTGATGCAAAGCGATGCCGAGGTCGATCCAGAATGTAACCGGCGCCTCGGCATGATCGCGCAGATAAGCCCTCGCAGTGCCCAGGGCCTCGGCGTAGCGGTGCTGCCGGCAATGCAGATGGACGAGATTGGAAAGTGCTTGCGCGTGCTTTGGAATCCCGTCGAGAACTTGCCTGAAGGCGTGCTCGGCGGCAGCGTCTTCCCCAGCGGCCGCGAGGCTCAGTCCCAGATTGTTGAGAATGCTCGGATGCTTCGGCGCCGCTTGCAATGCCTTTTCATAGGCGGCTACCGCCGGCTTGAAGCGCGATTGCTCGCGATGCAGATTGCCGAGATGAAAATGGGCATCGGCATTGTCCGGGTTCAACGCGATGGCGCGGCCCAAGGCGGCTTCCGCGCGCACTGGGTCGTGCGGGCGCAGCGCAATACCCAGAAGGAGCCATGCAGCGCTACTGGTATCGTCGATCTGCAACGCCTGCCGGCTCCAGGACTCCGCGGCGCCGCGATCGTGTTGCTGCAGGGCGGTCCTGGCCTTGGCGAGCGCGGACTCGAGCATCCCGGACGCGGTGGAGGGCGGCCCCGTCATCTGCGCTCCGGCCTGAAGGATTGCAATGCCTCCCGCACCCTGGTGACAGCACCGTTCCAGTCCCCGGTACTCGATTGCCTGAAGAGCCGCGCCGCCGGATACCAATCGCTGTCGCTGCGTTCGAGTCGCCACCGCCAGTCCGGGGCGTAGGAAAGCAGTATCCATACGGGCCGCCCCAGCGCGCCGGCGAGATGCGCGATGCTGGTATCGACGGTGATGACAAGGTCGAGCTCGGCAATCAGGGCTGCGAGGTCGTCGAAGTCATTCCGCGCGGGCCACTCGTGCAAAGGGGAGCCAACGGCAATGTCACCCGCGGCTACGTCCCCGACTGTCACGTCCTTCTGCAGCGAGATCCACGCCACATCCGGCTCCACGAGGAGCGGTTGCAATGCAGTGAAAGGGAGCGACCGCCGACGGTCATTGGCGTGCAGCGCGCTGCCGGTCCAGCACAATCCGACTTTCCGCGTTCCCGCGGTGCGATCGAGGGCGCCACGCCACGTATCGCGGCGCCCTCGATCGGCAGCGACGTACGGCGTTTCGTTGGGAACGCTGTTGCCGTCGATATCCAGGGCCCCGGCGACGGAAAGCATCGGCAGATAAGCATCGTACTGCGGCATCGCGTCCTCGGCCGTCACTGTGCCCGCGACGCCTGGAACGCTCGCAAGGAGGTGGCGCAACACGGCAGGGGCCTGAATCAGCACGCGTATCCCCAGCGCGGCCAGCGGCTGCGCAAAGCGCGCAAATTGCAGCGCATCGCCCAGCCCCTGCTCGCAGGTCAAGAGGAGCGTCGTGCCGGGAGTCACTCGACCATCCCAGCGCGGACCCGCGGGTGGTGTCCCACGCTGGCCAAGCTCCTTCAGCGCCAGACGCCACTCGTATTCACGCCAACCTTCCCTGAATTCACCGTGACACAGCAATGCCAATGCGAGGTTCCAGTGGGCTTGGCCGAACTGCGGTTGCAGCTTGATGGCCTCGCGAAAGGCGCCGATCGCGTCCGCCAGCCGGTTGCAAGCCTGCAGCACCAGGCCGAGATTGTTCCACGCCAGGGCATGGCCCGGTTTCAACGCCAGCGTGCGTCGGTAGGCGGCTATCGCTTCCGCTTCGCGATCCGCGGCGGCGAGCGCCAGGCCGAGGTTGTTGTGGAATTCGGGCTCGTGCGGCATTTTCGTTGCGGCGTACTCGAGCAACGGTAATGCAGCGGCAAGCTGGCCGCGCTGATAATGGATCACACCCAGGTAATGCATCGCTACCGGTTGTTCAGGCGACCAGTAGAGTGCCTGCTGGTACCCCATTTCCGCGGCAGCGAGGTCCCCGCCCTGGTGCGCCGCCATCGCTTGGGCGACCGCGGCTTCGACTTCCGCTGCGGTACCCGCCCGCGGCGCGGAAATTCCGGCCGTGAGCGCGCCGTGGCATTGCTTGTACTTGCGGCCGCTGCCGCACGGACAGGGATCGTTGCGGCCAACGGCTTGCGGCCGTTCGAGTGTCGCCTGTGCGCGCTCGAGCATCACCTTGGCCTCGGCGTCAGCAGGCTGCGCGGTGAGTACCCGGGCGGAAATGGCGCGCACTGCGTCCCACTGGCCCATCGCAGCACAGTTGCGCATCAGTTGCCCGAGTTGCAATGATTGGGCGATGGCGTCTGAAAATGCCGGCACCATCGCCACAATCTCGCGCTGGGGCAGAACGCGGCAAAAATTGAACAATCCGTGGAAGCCGAAGGGCTTGCCGATCGGGTATGCCGCCTCGAAGGCGAAGCGGTCGGCGACATCCTCGGTGCCGAATCGGATGCCATGATCACGCTCGAGCAGCGGACGAAAGCTGCGGGCGATGGTCAGGTCCTCCGCTTCGGTCAGTGTGATGCGCGGGTCCTGCAACGCCTCGAGCAGGCGGCGCGAGCGCAGCGAGAAGCCGCCATTGCCCACGCGCATGCCGTCGTCGTACCAGAACCACTTGGCGCCGAGATAATCGCATGCCGCGAACGCCGGATCCCAGGCTTCCCAATTGACCACAAAGCCATCCCACTGCATCAGCAGCACATGGTCCGTGGCGATGTGCTGGACGAGCTTTTTCAGCACGAATTCCGAATATTCCTCGCGCGAGCGCAACGCTCCGATGTCGATAACGTCGATACCGGGCGGCACCGGCAGGTCCTCCGGTGTCCCGTGGGTGAGAAAAAGAACGCGGCCGAAGGCAATATCGGCGGTCGAGCGGGCGAGCGCGCGCAACGCCAGGGCGTGATTGGCAGTGTCGACGCAGCAAAGCGTGACTTGTGGCAAGGCGAGCATGATGCGCGAAGCGCCGGGGTCAGGCGCCGATGGGCGCGCCGGTGGCCGCCGCCGGAGCCGGATGCACTGCCGGAGCCGGATCCGCAGCCGCCTGCCACCGCCGGCTGAAGGCATCGAATGCAAGCATCATGAAAATCACCGCCAACGGAGCGAAGTGCAGTGACGCGCGATTCACCGTGGTCTGGTCAGCCACCCATTGGCGGGCATTGGTGAAGCCGAACACAAAAAAGAGAAATAGCGCACCTGCCGCAGCGATCATCGTGACCGGTGCGAGTGGCGGCGAAAGCAGCTGGCGATAAGCGAGCACGGCCGCCGCAATGGCGCCGTACCAGAGGAGATGCCAGTTGCCGAGCAGAAAGTAGCTTCGTCCGAGGGCTGCCCATTGCGGATCGAAGTCGAGATGCAGGCGATAATTGAGGAGCACCGGATGTGTCTGTGCCAGAAAGGCGAGCAGAAGTGCTGCGGCCGCGAATGAAACCCCCGCCACACGCAGTCCGCGCCGCGGCCACCAGGCAACGGCGATACCGGGGAGCAGGGTCAGCGTCCAGATGATCCCCGGGTTCTTGATCTGTGAGCACGCGACCGCGAAGAATGCTGCCGTTGTGGCGTCATGCCAGCGACGATATCGGGTCCACCGCAGCACTGCGAGTGCGGCGACGCTGTAGTACGCCGCCATTGGCAAGTCGGCGTAACCTGCGAGCGCGACGTGTGCATTGGCGAGGGGCAGGGAGGCCACGAAGAATGCGCCTGCCAGTGCCGGCAGGGCTGCAACCCCGAGGCTGCGCAAACCCCCGTAGATCGCCAACGTGAGCCCGACCGCGATCTGCCACCAGGGCCAGTTCATGAGCGCGTCGTCCCAGCGTCCCAGCGCGAGTGCCGTCCATGCCTGCAGCAACGGCATGGTCGGCGGGTACTCGGGTGATGCGTCGAAGTAAAGCGCTCCATCGGCGGCAAACCAGGCCTCCGCTCTCGCGAAGGGCGCGATCGTCCGGAGCTCATACCAGACCCGCGCCTTGGTGGCCCATTGAATCCACGCGTCCCATGGATAGAGTGGCCGCAATCCCAGTTCAATGCCGAGCAGAATGAACCGCAGGGCGAGCCAGCCGATGATGGCCCACCACGCGATGCGGGCGATTCTCTGCATAACCGGGGGTGTCGTGAGCGCGCGCAGTGCCCCCCCGACGGCCAGCCCGGACGCCGGCGCGGCGCGCCACGCGAATGCCGCCAGCACGGCAGTCATCACTACCAGAGGCAGCGCAATCGCTGCCACCCCGAACGGGATGCCGGCGAGCGACAACGCTCGCATCCACAGAGTGAGAAGGAACGCACCTGCCAGGTAACCGGCACCGATGATCCAGGCCCCTTCACCCGGCAAACCGGAACTGCGCTCCGGCGGCCGCACTGCGATCATCAGCGCAACGCCCAGTATCCAGGGCAGCGCGAGTCCGAGCACGAGACGAATGATTTCCACTTCAGAGAATCCGGAACAGCGCACCGCCGGCTTCCGCCAGCAGGAGCTCGGCCTTCAGCGGAGGATTGCCATCCCACCGCAAGCGTTTTTCGCCGGCATCGTACTGCACGCCATGGCGCTGATAGACGACGATGTAGTCGCCCCCGTGCATGCGCTCCGGCGGCGGCAGGATGTTGCGGTAGGGATCGAAGTACACGTTGTGCGGATACAGGTGATAAGCCCCCCGCCCGCGGAAGTAATCCGCGTCCGCCATCATGAACACCCGGACGGGTGTGGCCGGCAATTTCGAGCGCGCATGCTCGATGAAAGCGAAAAGCGGTCCGTCTTCCGCCGCGAGGCGGCGCTGGTGCGCGTCCTTGCCCGCGAACTGCGCGATGGAAGCTTCGGCTTGCCGCGTCAGGTTCCACATCCATTGCACGTCTGCGATGCACCATGCCGCAAAAAACAATACGCCGACTATCACCGGAAGTGCGCGAGTGCGCCCGGTTCGAAAAGCCCACGCCGACCCCATCAACGCGGCCAGCAACACGGCTGCCGCGAGCAGGACGGGGCGCCTCAGCTCCTGCAAGTCTGCGCCGCCGGACAGGGTATTGATCGAGGTTCCCCTCCAGCCTTCGAAGGTGAACCATTCCTTGAATCGATCCGCGAGAACTTCGAGCACACCCATCGGACGAGCGCGTACGCCGGAGACGCTGATCGGCTGTGGAAACGTGGCGTGGATGGCGAGGGCGATGCCGGTAATGTTGCCGATCCAGTTGGGGTCAGAGGCGGGTGAAATGCCTCTGAGGCGCCCGGAGACCACCGGGATGGGCATGGCATTGACCTTCGCCGGAGCGTAATCATTGCTCCACAGCAGGCGCACCTCGGCGTCCTCCGGGATATTGTGCGCCGCCCACGCGATCACCGGGTAGCTTGCCGACCGGAAGGGCGCCGCGAGCGACACGATTATGGTGTTGGAGGCGTCGCTCGGGCGGATGAGAAGCGCATCGTTGGCGCTCACCGCGCGGCCGCGCGTTACGGTCAACTCACGAATCGACCACACCTTGGGCGTGGCGGATGGAAACCAGCCCGCCGGCACGGTCAGCGCCACATAGCCTGCGATGCAAATCAGCAACGCCACCGCCAGCAGCAGCAACGGCAGACGCACCGGAAAAGGATTGAGCGGCGCCGGGGTAAGCGGCTCGCTCGCAAGAGTCGATTCGGATGGGGCCGCGCTGTTCAACGCGCGTGGCGGCTCTGCAGGATGTGCCACAAGGTGAGCGCGAGGATCCGGAGGTCGAACCACAGCGACCAGTGGTCGATGTAGAAGAGGTCGTATTGTATCCGCCGCCCGATATCGGTGTCGCCTCGAAGATCGTTGACCTGTGCCCAGCCGGTGATCCCGGCCTTGACCAGATGCTTTTGCATGTACCCCGGGACCTCCTGCCTGAAGCGGGCGACGAACTCGGGGCGTTCCGGACGAGGTCCCACCAGCGACATCTCGCCCCGGATGACATTGATGAGTTGCGGCAACTCATCGAGACTGAAACGCCGCAGGAAGCTGCCGAAGGAAGTGGCCCGCGAGCCCGATTCCGCAGACCACACCGGACCGCCGGCCTCGGCGTCAGTGGGCATCGTGCGGAACTTGAGCATATCGAAGCGCCGGCCGTTGCGCGTGACGCGCTCCTGGCGATAAAAGACGGGTCCCGGGGAGGAGAGCCGCACGCCGGCGGCGATTACCAGCAGGGCGGGGACGCTGATGAGGAGTGCTGCAATGCCGACCACGAAGTCCTCGAGGCCCTTGATGACGCGATTCGCGCCGACCATCGGCGTTTCCGTCAACGAAATGACCGGCAATCCGGCGATCTCTCGCATCGAATGATTGAGAAGATGAAAGCTGTAGATGTCCGGAACAAAACGGATCTCTACCGGGAAATCGCGAAGCCGGTCGAGAATCTCGCGAATCCGGATATCCGCGCGCAGCGGCAACGCGATCCACACCTGGTCGATCCCGGAGATGCGGGTATCGGCAAGCAATTGCTCCGCGGTGCCGAGCACCGGACGACCATCGATGATTGCACCCGACTTGGCCGGGTCGTCGTCGTAGTAGCCGATCACGTTAAGACCCGTCCACGCCGCGCCACGCAGACGCTCGGAGATCTGCCGTCCCAGGTCCCCCGCGCCAACGATCGCGACGTGACGAAGATTGCGTCCCCGTCGCCGCAGCGACCGCAGGACAACTCGAACGGCGATGCGCAGGGCGATGGCCGCGGCCAGGCTTCCCGAGAGCCATGAAGCAACCCAGATGCGTGAGAATTGCTGACCCGACTTGGTCGCAAACAAGGTGAGCCCGCACAATGCACCGATCGTTGCCCAGGCCAGCGCGAGCTTGCGGAACTCGTCGACGACGCTGGCGCCGCGCTGCGGCTCGTACAGTCGGAACAACGGAAAGATCGCGGCCACCGAGATCGACGATGCCAGCAGGAGCAGCAGGTAGTGCTCTGGTGGTGGAAAGGCATCGAGGTAGATGCGATAGGCCACGATGCCGACAACAAGACCGAGGAGTGGATCGCTGGCCCGCAGCGTGACCGCGAACAGCGAGGCGTGCGACTTGAGCAGCGTACGATCCATCACACCATTATCCACCGCCTGTCACGAACGACTCCCACGCACCCTGTATGTGCGTCTCGAACGTCGCCCGAAAACGGGCAGCGCTGAACCGCTCGGCCTGCGAGCGGCAGGCGGAAGCGGGGATCGGCGGTCCCGCTTCGAAGCGCTTGACCGCATCGGTGATGGCAGCCGCGGATTGCGTCTCGAAGAACACTCCGGTCGGGCCCGCTTGACCGGGCCCGCGCACGGTTTCCAAGGTGCCGCCACGTCCAAACGCGATGACCGGCGTGCCGCAGGCCTGGGCTTCGACGGGAAGGATGCCGAAATCCTCGTCGGCCGCAAACAGGAATGCGCGCGCATTGCGCAGCAACTCGCGCAACGCCGTTCTATCCAGCTCGCCGACGAATTCGATATTCGGTCCCGCCGCCGCACGGATGCGCCGCGCGTCCGGACCATCGCCGGCGACCCGCAGTTGCCGGTCGGGGAGGGCCCGGAATGCCTCGACAATCAGGTCGATGCGCTTATAGGGTACCCAACGCGAGGCTGTCACGTAGAGCGCGCCGGTCGCCCGATCCGGCTTGGGTGGCGTAAAAAAATCCACATCCACCGGGGGGTAGATGACCGCTGACTCGCGGCCGTAGCAACGCCCGATCCGGTCGCGGATGTGATCCGAGATGGCGATGAATTCGCTCACGCTGCGGCTCGTCGCCAAGTCCCACCTCTGCAGCCGATCGAGCAGCGCCTCGGCGAGCGAGCGTCGCCATCCCGTTCGCGCATCGATGCTCTCGAGATACGCAGGGCGGAGATCCCATGCATAGCGCATGGGTGTCAGGCAATAGCAGAGGTGGAGCTGGCGTGCGGTGGTGCGCACGCCCTTGGCCACGGCATGCGAGATCGAAATGACGAGCGGGTAGTCAGAGAGATCGAGCGTCCCGATCGCGTGGGGAAAGAGCGGGAGGAGCTTCCGGAAGTGGCAGCGCGCCCCCGGGATGCGTTGAAGATACGTTGCGTGGGCGCGCTTGCCTAGCAGATGACGACGAGATGCATCGGGCAAAAAATTGACCAGCGCGAACAGGTCCGCCTCGGGAAAGAGCGATAGAACTTCCGCCAGGACGTTCTCGCCACCACGCCAGGTGTCGAGCCAATCGTGGACGACGGCAATGCGAGAAGGTGCGGGCGGCGACGAGGAGGGAAAAGCGGGCACGCGTGGAAGATACCCGTTTTTCGTGGGCACGCGCTCGGGTGGCGGCAACC
>JBDUCE010000031.1:0-10693 GCA_040003635.1 Betaproteobacteria bacterium | reverse complement strand
AGGCCCACTTCGGTGTTCAACTGGAACGATCGATTGTCGAAGTTGGCCGAGCCGACGAATACCTTGCTGCGATCGAACACGAACACCTTGGCGTGAAGGGCAAACTGGTCGGTTTGAGTGCCCTTCAGCTTGCCGCCGCTCACGTTCGGCCGTCCCAGAACCGGCCGGACTTCATAGAGTTGAACGCCCAGACGCAATAGCGGTACCCGATGTCGGCGATAGCCGGCATGAACCGCCGGTACGTCGGTCGATTGGAGCGAGTTGGTGAGGATGCGCACGGTCGCGTTGCGTGCGCGCAAATCGGCGAGCAGCTTCATCTGCTCTACACCGGGCACTAGGTAGGGCGAAACCATCAGGAGCTCCTGGCGGACGCCGCTGATTGCCTGTGTCAGGCGCTGCTTGAGCAGCCGGCCATCCAGCTCGCCGTCCACCACCTTCTGCTTCTCGGGACTATCGTAGAGCACCTGGGAGGCGGCCCAGATCAAAGGATCCTGACCGGTCACGATGCGGCTGAGCGGATCGCCGGCGGCAACTGTCCGCATGTACTCTTCATCTGCCTTCTCTACGCGATGCGCTCGGAGCTCCTCTCTGAATGCTTCGAATGCCTCGGGCGTCGCCTTGGCCGAGAGCGCAGCCACCGGAATTGCGAGAGGACTGTTCCAATAAGCATCGAAGCTCGCGGAGAGGCGTCTGACTGTTGGTCCTGCGGCGAACACATCGAAGTCGCCGAACTCGAAGTCCGGGCTGATGGAGAAATATTCGTCCCCGACGTTGCGGCCGCCGGCGATGCCGATCGTGTTGTCGACCAGGAACAGCTTGTTATGCATGCGATACGTAAGCCGTGTCCAGCCCAAGGCGAATTCCACGGTGCGCGCCGGCAGGAATCCACCGCGATAGGAAGCCGGATTGAAGACACGCATCTCGACGTTGGGGTGCGCGGCCGCCATCGTGAGTTGTGCATCGCGCCCGGATAAATTGAGGTCGTCGATGAGGAGACGCACCCGCACGCCCCGGTCAGCCGACTTCAGCACTTCGTCGAGCAGCAGCTTGCCGGTGACATCCATGTGGAAGATGAAATACTGGACGTCGAGCGTGCGTTGCGCCTGCGCCGCCAGTTCGGCGCGCAGCACGAATCCGTCGGTGCCCGCCGGAAGCAGGCGAAAGCCCGACAGATCGGCGTGCTCGCGGATGCGATTGGCAAACGCCTTGCCGAGCACCGTCTGCTCGGGCTGGGCGAACGCGACCGTGTTTTCGCGCGGGTAATCGGCACCGGGTGGAACGGTGGCGCAGCCGGCGATGAGCGCCGCAGCGACCCACGCGATCAGTACTTTGAATGCAATCAACAGAGGTCCTCGTCAGTGAAGTGCCTTCATACCGCGGCCGGCGGGCGACCCGCGTAAGACAACAGGATGGATCGTTGTAGGGCGAGTGGCCGTTCCGGACGGGTGGCGAAGCCGCGTTCCGGTTGCGGTCTTGGCCACGCTATAATTTCGGGTTCCGGAGAGATGGCCGAGTGGTCGAAGGCGCCTGACTCGAAATCAGGTATACGTTTACGCGTATCTAGGGTTCGAATCCCTATCTCTCCGCCAGGTTTTCAGCAGCGCGGGTGGACAACCAGGAGCACGGCAACCCAAGAGTCGCGCACTTTACACATGCATGGGCTGCAATCATTCGATCCGATGTGCTCCATGTTCACTACAGTCTGCGCATGACACCTCGCCAAGTCGGTTCTGTGACCGGAGCTTACGAGGACCACGTCATGGCGCGCACTGATATCCAGCAAGCCATGCAAATCAGTATTGCGTTACACAGCGAAGCGCCTTCGAAGCCCTTGCCCTGTTCAGGGCTCGCAGGTTAGCATGCTGTTGTCATGGCGTGAGTCATTAACGCACAGTAAGTCTGCAAGGGCAAACCCCGCGAAAGCTGGGGGCGCAAAGTCACCGGTCTAAGGGGCCGCAGGGCCTACGATAGCGGGATTGCCGGACTGAAGCGGGCCGCGCGGCTACGTCGCCGCAGTGAGTTCGCTTGCAGTAAACGCACAGCGCCACGTGTTTGGGCGCAATGGCCCACGCCAGCCGCCGTGCGTACCGTGTCGATTCGCTCGTAGCCCGAACGTCCCAATCGGGCCAATCATGGAGCGAATCGAGATGAGTCTGCCAGGCAAGCGATCCCTCAGCGGCGACACGGCTGCATTGAATGTCGTAGTAGCGGCGTCAACTCGCCGTTCTTTCTCCTGGTGGCTCCGAACACTCTCGATGGTGATGGGTTTCGGATTGCTGATAAACGCGTCCGCTCTCGCGGCGGCGCCCCCGCCGATGCTGTTGAGCACTCCGGCGGCGAATAAAACCGGAGCGACGGTTCAGAGCCCGGACCACTCGATCAAGCGTGAACGGCGCGTTGCCCTCAATTTGCAGTTGCTCGACCCGCGCTCGGCGAACACGCCGAAAGAAGTGGGCGTCGAGCTCTTCGACGGGGAAGTCGTCACCATCGAACTGCAGCGGGTGGAGAGTCGCGGGCCGCAGAATTTCACCTGGCACGGACGGGTCAAGGGGTACGGCGACAGCAATGCTGTCCTGAGTGTGGTCGATGGGATGATCGCCGGAACCATTGTCATCCTCGACAACGGCCAACGAAACGGGACCACCTACCAGATTCATTCTGCATCCGACGGAACGCAGTCGCTGCGGCAGGTGAACCAGGATGGATTTCCACCGGATCATCCTCCTGGCAACGAGGCCGGTCGACTGCCACCACCCCGCGTCAAAGCGCGATCGGGAAGCACCGGGGGCGTAACGGCTGACGGCGTGAACAGCCTCGCGGCCGCCGACAGCGCGGCTTTCATCGATGTAATGGTCGTCTATAGCAACCAGACCGCAGCCGCAGCGGGTTCCGCCATCGGCGCCCAGATTCAGCAGGCGATCGACACAGCGAACACCGCATACGCCAATAGCGCCATCACGACCCGGCTGCGCCTGGTCCACTACGAACAGATGAGCTATAGCGAGAGCGGCGATTTCAACACCGATCTCAACCGCCTGACCTCCGGCAGCGATGGCTACATGGACAATGTCGCGGCGCTGCGAAATACCTACGGCGCGGATCTCGTGAGTCTGTTCGTGGAAAACAGCCAATACTGCGGACTCGCCTGGATCGGTCCCGACGCGAATTATGCGTTCAGCGTCATCAATCGCGGATGCGCCTCGGGCAATTTAAGCTTTGCTCACGAGCTGGGCCATAACTTTGGCGCGCTCCACGACCCCTACGTGGACCCGAGCACGAACCCTTATGCCTACGGCCACGGCCTCGCTGATCCTGCAGGCGGCTGGCGTACGGTAATGGCGTACAACAATGCGTGCACGGCTGCCGGCACTACTTGCACCCGGATTCCGTTCTTTTCGAATCCGAGCTTGACGTATGGCAGCCCCGCAGACCCCCTTGGTAATACGTCCACGTCGGACAACGCGCGGGTTCTGAACCAGAACGCATCCGTGGTCGCCAACTTCCGTGCGTCGGTCGTCAGCGGGGGCTGCAGCTATGTGCTCTCGCCCTCGTCGGCCGGCGTCGATGCCAATGCTGCAAGTTCATCGTTCATTGTTTCCGCGGGAGCGGGATGCGCATGGAATGCTGCAGCCAACGCCTCGTGGCTTGCGGTAGGCGCAGGCTCCGGCACCAGCGGTAGCGGTAA
Organism: Betaproteobacteria bacterium; assembly: GCA_040003635.1. Lineage (GTDB taxonomy): Bacteria > Pseudomonadota > Gammaproteobacteria > Burkholderiales > Casimicrobiaceae > CAIWHR01. The sequence goes on along the minus strand of JBDUCE010000031.1, from coordinate 7,008 downwards.
CCTAAATTACTCGGTATTCGCCAATGCGGGACCGGCGCGTAGCGGAACGATCGCCGCGGGCGGGCAGCTCTTTACCATCACCCAGGCAAGCGGGTGCACGTACGGGGTCAATCCCACCAGTGCGACGGCCACGGCGAGCGGCGGCACTGCCTCTGTTGGGGTCACTACGGGGGCGGGCTGCGTCTGGAGCGCCACCAGCAGCGCGAGTTGGATGACCGTCGCGACGCCCGGTGGTACCGGGACCGCCAGCGTGAGCTACTCGGTCGCGCCCAATACCGGCTCGATGCGCAATGCGAATCTGACGGTCAACGGGGCCACCGTCATCATTACGCAAGCCGCTGCGTCTTCCCCGCCCACGACGGGGATCGCAACGCTCAGCGCGGCGTCCATTGCTTTCGGGACTGTGAAGGTCGGCCGAATGAGCGCCGTGCAAACCGTGACACTGGCGAATACCGGCGTCGGCACCCTGACCCTCAACGCGATGACTTCAGGCGGCGCCAACCCCGGCGATTTCGTCCGCAGCGGCACGTGCGCTGTCGCCACGGCCTTGTCGGGGGGCCAAAGCTGCACGGTGGCTTATGCGTTCAAGCCAAGCGCAACCGGTGCCAGAGACGGGAGCCTCGCGTTGGGCACCAGCGCCGGCACGGTCAATTTGGCGCTAAGCGGCCGTGGAAGCGGCAAATAAAGGTTTTGCCCGCGGGGGAGGAGCCCGGCGTGCGCGAAATCAAAAGCGACCGCGTTTCCGCATTGAAAAGCCAGTCAAGGGTGGGGGAAGAGGGCACCCGATCTCCCGTCGATATTTTTTACACAGTACTTGGGAAAGAGGTGCGGTTTAATATATAACATGATGAATAATAAACAAAGTTTTTGATGGTACGTATTGTGCTTTTTGAGGAGTCCTAGACCCCTCTCCAGAAAGTACGATAATGAAACGACTCCTGTCTTATGTTTTCGGCGCAGTTCTGACGGCCGCCTGCGCGATGTTCGCAATGGGCTTTGCCATACCAGCAAATGCCGGTCTGGTTTTCGACCTTAACGTCGACGGCTGCACCGGCGGTTGCGGATCCGGTAGCACGTTGTTCGGGACCGTAGAGTTGACTGTTGTTGATGCGGACACCATCAATGTCGACGTGGAGCTCACGTCCGCGGCCACGCTGTTCATCAACACGGGCGCGGGTTACTCGCTGACCTGGGTTGGCTTGACCGGGGAAACCGTCACCAACCTGTCACCCGGTTTTGCTTTTCTCGGGCAAGGTACGTACGACACCGGTGGGAACTTCGGAACGTTCAACTATGCGATCGACTGCGTTGTTGGCGGTGTCGCATGCCCGAAGGCGGGCGGCGGCAACGGCACAGTGAGCTCGCTGATGTTCGACGTGACCCGTACGCCGACCTTCGCGCTGACCGATTTTTCCGCCACCAATCCGCAGGGCTTCTACTTCTCGGTCGATCTCATTGGACCGACCGGTAGAACCGGCGTCGTGGGTGCCAACACGTTTACCCGCACCTCTCCGGACTGCACGCCGGGCACCCCGGGTTGTACTTCGACGGTGCCTGAGCCGACAACGCTGTTATTGCTCGGCGTGGGTTTGGTCGGTCTCGTCGCGACGCGACGCCGAAAGTTCCAGTAATCCTGCGATCCGCGACCAACCCCGCCCCCCGGCGGGGTTTTACTTTGGAACGCTGGTCGAAAGCGCGAATAATGCGAAGGGCAAATCCTGAGATGTCCGAAGTGTTTGCCAACTTCGGGACGATGCCCGACCCGCGTTCAGGCGACTAGCGCCACGGATTGCCCCAGCCGCTGCCGGCGCCGGTGCTCGAGCAGCACGCGCGAGCCACGCTCCGCGGGCCAGTATCTGAGGTTCTCATGCTTGCCCGGGCGAGCAAGGCACTTGCCTGCGGCTTCGAGTTCTGCCAGCTGCTGCGAACGCTGTCTTTCATACCGATCGAAGACGTCCTCTGCAGGCGGGACGCTTTCGCCGGTATCGGTTTGCGTCGACGGACGCCGCCCGGTGGACGTCGCCAATCGGTATCGTGCGAGATCAAACATGCCCACGGTTACCCCGGTGTATCGTGCGCGCCAGACGCTCGGGTCGCACGCGGATGAGCGCATCCAGCGCCCGTTCGGCCTGCGCCTGCCCGCGGGCGCTGCCCATGTGATCGAGAACTCTCTCGAGGACCGCGCGATTGCTCTCGACCGCAGCAAGACCGCGCGATGTCAGGTAGTCCTCGACAAAACGTCGCCGCTCCAAATGTTCCAACGCCATGAACTCTCCGAAGCTTCGCGGGCCGCCGCTTGTTTCGCTTCCACCCTTGCGCATGCGCCCCCGCCAGAACCGACTTTAATGCACGGGTACTCTGGCATTCGCAGATGCGGCTGTCTGTGCGAATTGAGGTGAGCTTGTTGTAGGACGCCAACCGACAGAACACGCGACCCGTCGAAGGCGGGAGCCCCCATGGGCGATGCTAGACTGCCGCCACCTTGGCCCCGCTGCTACCGCCGGCTCCTCCGTCGCGGATCGATCAGATCCTGACGCTGCTCGTGCTCGCAATCCTCATTGCGGGCTGTTTCCTCGTGCTGCGGCCATTCCTGACGGCGGTACTCTGGGCCGTGGTGCTGTGCGTTACTGCGTGGCCGGTGTACGTGCAACTGAAGACTTTGATGCTCGGGCGCGACGGACTGGCCGCGGCAGTCATGGCCTTGCTGATCGCCGCAGTGTTCGTTGCTCCGTTCCTGATTGTCGGCCTGACGTTGGCGGACAACTCGGTGCGAATGGCGGGATTTGCGCGGACCTTCATGGAGCAGGGTCCGCCTGATCCGCCCGGCTGGGTCGCGCGACTGCCGCTCATTGGACAACGCGCTGCCACGTATTGGTCGGGCTTCGCGCACGACACGGCCCAATTTACGGTCGAATTGAAACGGCTGGTCGACCCCGCAAAGGCGTGGCTCGTCGCCGGCGGTGCCAGCATCGCGCAGGGGATCCTGCAACTTAGCCTGTCGATTCTGATCGCCTTCTTTTTTTTCCGTGACGGCGATGCCGCGGTGCTTCGGCTGCGGGCTGTGCTCGCACGCCTGGCGCCGCGCCGGGGCGCGCGGCTGCTCGATCTTGCGGCGTCGACAATGCGCGGCGTGGTTTACGGGATTCTGGGTACCGCGGTGGCTCAGGGCGTACTGATGGCGATCGGGTTGTGGATCGTCGGCATCGGCGCCGCACCGCTCCTCGGCCTGGCGACATTTTTTCTGTCACCGGTCCCGGTAGGTCCGCCACTCATCTGGTTGCCCGCAGGGATCTGGCTCATTTACCAGGGCAGCATCGGAGCAGGCGTTTTCATGCTGCTGTGGGGTTTGCTCGTGGTATCGACCGTGGACAACATCCTGAAGCCGCTCATCATCAGCCGTGGCAGCAACCTGCCCTTCATGCTGGTGCTGCTGGGAGTGTTGGGCGGCGTCGTAGCGTTCGGATTCATCGGCGTCTTCCTCGGGCCGGTGCTGCTCGCCCTCGGTCTCGCTTTGCTGAGCGAATGGGCGGTGCTGGCAAGCGAGGAGTCGGTCATCGTGATCGACAGCACAGCGGCCAGGCGCAGCGGCGAGGAGGCTGCTGCATTGCAAGAGGACAGACACTGACGCCGGCGAACAAGCCCCAATCCGTCGGCTACTCCCACGGTGTCAGGTGATCAGATTGGCGAGCAGAAGGCCACCGCGTTCGGCCCGCTGCCTTCGGGCACCCAGGCCCGGTTGATCATGCCCCGGCGTACCGACAGATCGATCGAGTACCGGTGGTTGGCATCGCGCCGGTTGTTGAAGAAGCGATAGACGGGCAGGGTATCGGCCGGGCAGGCGCCGGCATCGTCGGGTACCTGAATGTAAAAGACTGCCGCCGATTCGAGGCCCCACACCCCGAGCCAACGCTGCTGCACGAACTGGCATTCGGCCGCGCTGGCGGTGAAGAAGTGCGAGTTGATCTGCTGCGAGGGGCCGGCGTAAAAGCGACATACCGGGCGGACGGACGCCGGTGCGCGTATCGGGTCGGCGTAGGCATAGAACAGGTAACCCGTGCGCTGGAAGCCGTTGCCGAACGCGTCCAGCACTGCCATTTCGGCGGCCGAGGTCGTCATGAAGTAATGGTCGAGATCGGCGTTGTAATACTCGACCACGGGCACGGCGCCAACGGGCGCGGCCTGGGTACCGGGAACGGTGCTCGAAAGGGCACTGCCGGCGTCCAGCATTCCGATGCCGCAGAGGTTGCCGAGCCGGCAGGGTCCAGTCCCCGCGAAGTCGCGCGTCGTACCTTGAAGGATGCTCAGCACGCGGCCCGCGGTGAGCGTGGGATTGCGGGCGAGCATGAGCGAGGCGGTGCCGGCGACGAGCGGCGCCGAGAAGCTGGTGCCGATCCCTTCTCCATACGCAGGCGCGCCGGGGATCGTGGTCCCGTCGTTGGACAATGAAATGACGGAATCGCCCGTCCCGCCATCGCCCGCCGGGGCGGAGATGTCGATGCGGCGGCCGAAGTTGGAATAGAACGCGAGGTTGCCGAGCCGGTTGTGGGCGCCGACGGTGATGACACCACTGCAGTTCGCAGGCGCAAACGTGGATACGTCATCCGTCTCGTTGCCCGCGGCCACGACTACCACCGAACCCTGCGCCAGTGCATCGTCGACCGCCTCCTGCACGGCGTTGCCGCAAGCCCCGAATCCGCCAAGACTCAGGTTGATGACCTTGGCCGGATTCTGGTTGGGTGGAACCCCAGCAATTTGAGCTCCGGAGGCCCACAGCATCGCCTCGAAAATGTCCTCGTCGGTGCCACCGCAATGGCCCAGCGCGCGCACCGGAAGTATCTTGGCGTTCCAATCGAGACCGGCAATGCCGAGGCCATTATCGGGATTGGCGGCAATCAGGCCGGCGACGAAGGTGCCGTGCCACGAGCTCGGCTCGGCAGGGAAGCCGCCGCACTCGCCGGCGTCCATCCAATCGCCTTCGTCGCGGGGGTTGGCGTCGCGCCCGTCGCCGTCGCGGCTGCGCGACGGATCGCTGATGAAGTCGTACCCAGGAAGTAGGCGTCCGGCAAGGTCAGGATGCGGCAGGACGCCGGTATCCACCACGGCCACGGTCATCGAGGCCGAGCCCTTTTGCAGCGCCCATGCGGCCTGGGCATTGATGCCCGAAACGCTGTCGGTGAGATTCCACTGCTGGTCGAAAAGAGGATCATTTGGTGCAGGCGCCTGCGCTTGTGCGAATCGCCGCAACACGGGATCGACGTACTGCACGGCCTCGTCCGTTTCGAGCAAAGCTGCGAGATCCGCCAGCGTGTCGGCGGATTGCATCTCCGCGAGCCGCAATACCCACACGTTGCCGATCTGACGCTCGACGCTTAACGCCACGCCGACGCGTTGCGCGAACCTGGGCGCGAGGGTGCTCCACTCGGGGGCCACGCCGTCCTTCAGGCGCAGCAACAGCTTCTGGCCTCGTTGGCCCGTGGCCTTGGTTCTTGCCTTGCGTAACGTTTCGGATTGCGGCGCAATATCCACCCAGAGCACGGCACGGTCGTCGCGCAGCCGGCCCAGCGCCGCCGCCAGATCGCGTGCCGCCACGGGGCCCGGCAACGCCAGCAGCAGCGCGCCGGTCTTCGTGGTGCCGGTGGGCGTCAGTTTCATACCCGCCAGAGCTTCCAGCCGGGCGAGCAGCGCCCCCCCCGCGGTAGCGTCGGCGGACGTATTACTTCGCACCATCAAGCGCAGGTTAATGGCCGTTTCCGCTTGGGCCTTTGTCACGCCAACGAGCAGCATCATCGTCGAACATAAGACGAACAGCGTCCAATAGCGCATAAACGTGATGCTCGAAAATCGACCTGCGTTTGATCCTGACGCACTCAGCGATGGGCTCATGGAAGCGCTTCCTAGTGGGGCAACGTGGGGGTTCCCGTCGGGCAGCATCAGCAAGAGGAATGCCGCGTGGCGTCGTCGTTCCTGCTGGGCACGCAAAATCCGGCGCCGGTCTGCCCGGCGTTACTTGCCCGCCGCACGCCCAACGCGCGGCGGCCGTTGCCGGGTCAAGTGGTCGCGGAAGGGCGCCAGCGCGCTTACCATTTGCGAGAAAACCTTGGCATTGGCAGCGATCACCTGCCCGCCGTGCAGAAAATCGCCATCGCCCGCCATATCGCCGATAAGACCACCGGCTTCCTGCACCAGAAGGCTTCCGGCGGCGACATCCCATGGGTTCAGCCCGATCTCGAAGAACCCGTCGTAGAAGCCGGCCGCAACGTACGCGAGATCGAGCGCGGCTGCACCGGGACGGCGCAACCCGGCGGTCTGCTCGATCATCGCTTTCATCATCTGCAAGTAGGTATCGAGATAGCTTCCGTCACGAAACGGGAAGCCGGTGCCGATCAGGCAATCGCGCAGGTGATCGCGGCGCGATACCCGCATGCGCCGGTCGTTGAGGAATGCGCCCCGGCCACGGGTTGCGGTAAACAGGTCATTGCGCACCGGGTCGTAGATGACGCCCTGGGTGATCTGCCCGCGATGCTGCAAGGCGATCGAAACGCAATATTGGGGAAAGCCGTGAAGGAAGTTCGTGGTGCCGTCGAGAGGGTCGATGATCCAGAGATTTTCGGCATCGGCGTTGGCGCCTTTGGCCGTGCCTTCCTCTGCTAGTATCGCGTGGTCCGGGTAGGCATCGAGCAGCGTTTTCACAATCGTCGCTTCGGCGGCGCGGTCCACCTCGCTGACAAAATCCTTCGGTCCCTTGGCGGTTACCGTCAGCAGATCGAGGTCCCGGGCGCTTCGATTGATGAGATTGCCGGCGCGGCGCGCCGCTTTCACCGCAATGGTGAGCGTCGGATGCATGATTTGATGCGCGCAGCGATATCACCGGCAACGGCAACGCGGTGCAGCGAGAGAGTGGGAGGGCAGCATTGTAACCGGTGGCCCCTCACGTTTTGGCCCTTTCGCCGCATCGAACGTAAGTGATCTGTTCCGCGGACGTTTCAGGCACACCGACCATGGCCGTGC
>JBDUCE010000394.1:0-3179 GCA_040003635.1 Betaproteobacteria bacterium | reverse complement strand
CCATCTGAGTCGAACTTCGCAGGACCTTGACCACTGCGGCAATCTCGTCCTCGCCGTGGACGCTCATCCCGTACGGAACGCGGATCTCGCCGGCGGTACTCACGACGTCACCTCATCGGCGGTTACTCGGTCCGCGTAGTCGCCTAGCTGACTGTGCATCAGGCGTGGTGCAGACCCGGGCGCTTCGTAGAACATGCGGTACCAATCCATTGTTTTGTCGAGGGAGTCATCAAGATTGAAAACCGGCTGCCAACGCAGGCGCGCATGTGCCTTGGCGCTGTCCAGCCGGAGTATTTGCGCCTCGTGGGGACCGGACCGTTCACTGGCGAACCGCACGCTCACGCGATCCCACCGCGTATGCATTCGCTCGACCAGATCGCGCACCGGTACCGCGTCGCCCTCGCTCGGGCCAAAGTTCCACGCTTCGGCGTAATCGTGGCCATGCTCGACCAGCGCCTGGCCTAGCAGCAAATAGCCCCGCAGCGGTTCCAGCACGAACTGCCACGGGCGCACCGCGTCCGGATTGCGCACGAGGCATGGCTCGCGCCGGGCGGCGCCCCGCACGATGTCCGGCACGAGGCGATCCGGCGCCCAATCGCCGCCGCCTATGACATTGCCGGCGCGCGCCGAAGCAATCGCCACCGGGTGAGCGCGAAAGAACGCCCGCCGCATCGACGCGGTCACGAGTTCTGCACAACCCTTGCTCGCGCTGTAGGGGTCGTGGCCGCCCATCGGGTCGTCTTCACGGTAACCGCGCTCGATCCCTTGATTTTCATAGCACTTGTCGCTGGTCACGACCACCACAGCGCGCAGGGACGGCAGGTGACGCGCGGCATCCAGAAGGTGAACGGTACCCATGACATTCGTGGCATAGGTCGCCACGGGATCCTCGTACGAACGGCGAACCAGCGACTGCGCCGCCAGATGAAAGATGATCTCCGGGGCGCTCGCGCGCAATGCATCCCCGAGCGCACGCGGCTCCATGACGTCGGCAAGCACCGAAGTGACGTGCGCTCCCACGCCGGCGACCGAGAACAGGTTGGGCTCGCCCGTCGGGGGCAGCGCATACCCGGTGACGATGGCTCCGGCCTCCTTCAGCCAGGCAGTCAGCCACGCTCCTTTGAAGCCGGTATGTCCCGTGACGAAAACGCGCCGGCCGTGGTACCACGCTCGCAGCGCGGGCGTCATGGCCGCACCATCCAGGGTGGGTTGCCGCGCTGCCATAACTCCTCGAGCAGCTGCTTTTCCCGCAGAGTGTCCATCGGCTGCCAGAAGCCATCGTGGCGATACGCCCGAAGCTCGCCAGCGGCCGCGAGCCGCTCCAGTGCGTCACGCTCGAGCGCCACGTCGTCACCGGCGATGTAATCGAGCACTGCCGGCTCGAACACAAAAAAGCCGCCGTTGATCCAGCCTACATTGGTCTGCGGTTTCTCGGAGAACAGCGTCACCGAGTCGCCGTCGATTTCCATGGCGCCGAAGCGGGCAGGCGGGTGCACGGCTGTCACCGTCGCGAGCTTGCCGTGGGCGCGGTGAAACGCAACGAGGGCACCGATGTCGATGCTGCCGAGGCCGTCGCCGTAGGTCGCCATGAACGTGCCGTCCGCGAGCAGGTTCCGCAGGCGCAGCAGCCGGCCGCCGGTCAGCGTGTCGGCGCCGGTATCCACTAGATGGACGCGCCAATCCGGCGTCTGCTGGTTGAGGACGGTTCGCTCACCCGTTTTGAGGTCGACGGTCCAGTCTGCGTGGTGGAAGAAGACGTCGCCGAAGTATTGCTTGATGACCTCGCCTTTGTAGCCGCAGGCCACCACGAACTCCCGAAACCCGTGAGCGGCATAGATGGACATCAGATGCCACAACATCGGCCGGTCGCCAATCTCCACCATGGGCTTGGGCCGGACTGCGGTCTCTTCAGCGAGCCGCGTTCCGCGACCGCCGGCCAGGATGACAGTCTTCATCAGCGCGCTCATGTTGCAGGGGTTCCCGGCCCGCGCAGGCCTGGTGCGGCACCCTGCCGCCGCGTCACGAATCCACGCCACTGCAGCACGGCGGTCACGGCGACAATCGCGACGAACAGCGCAACGAATCCGGGCACGCGGTGTTCTATCAACTGATAGACCGCCCCATGACCGACAACGAGTGCCGCCAGCGCGTATGCCCAGCGGTGGATGCTCTTCCAGCGCGTGGCCCCAAGCCCGCGAACCGACAGATCATTGGAGGTTGCGAGCAGCAACGCCATGATCAGAACGCCGGCGAGGCCTGCATAGTTGATCGCGCCGAACACGTCCAGGCGCGGCAGCCAGGACACCGGCGGACCCGGCGGACGGAGAAAATACAGCAATGGGTTCCCGAGGTGCACGAACAGCCCGACGGCGGCATGGGCGAGGCCGACGATGCCCGCCCAGATCCCGAGATCGCGTCGAAGGTCCAGCGAGAGCGGGATCGGTTGATGCCGAAGCGCGCGCAACGGTCCAATCACCAGCACCGCGCCCAGCAGCGCCAGTCCGACGTAAGCGGTGGCCATGCTCAGACGAAACATCGCCATGGGCCCATGAACGAACATGAAGATGATCGCGATGGACGCTGCAACGCCGAGCATGAGCGGAAAGTGGTGGGCGACAAGCCGCCGCCGCAAGCGATGCGGCCCGGAGCAGGAGTGTTGCAGCGGGGGCGTGCTGGGCATCATCCGATCCGATCAGAATGGCACAGCAAGCCGAATCGCCGCTCGCTCCCGGGTGCAGCGATGGACGGCGTCAGCAATTTCCGCGGCGCGGAAACCGGCGAAGCCATCCGCAATCACGCCGGCGCGACCGGCGCACAGCGCCACGAAGTCGACGATCTCCTTGCGAAAACCTCTGATCACCGTGGACTGCCAGCCGCGCAGCTTTTCCCGGACGATGTTGGCGGGATACAAATTGAAGGTTCGACGGCGGCTCCCCCCCGGCTTGTCGAGGTAAATCGCCGAGCTCATCATGGGCGCATACGACGCGCGGACCATCCCCCGATCCCCGTACGCTTCAACGTGAAAGCGGTAGCCCTTCCACTCGGACCACGTTGCCTGCAATACGGCATGCTTGCCTGCCGGACTGCGCATGATCACGATGCCGTTGTCCTCGGCGCCGTCGAGCTTCCAGATGCCCGAGGTCGCGACGCCGTATATCTCCTCGACGTCACCCAGCAGG
>JBDUCE010000393.1:0-3187 GCA_040003635.1 Betaproteobacteria bacterium | reverse complement strand
GCGGCGCATCGGCATCGATGCCGCGGAAGCCGCCATTGCGGGGTGGCTGGGCATCGAATACACCGCGCCTGCCGAGGCGCGCATCGCCGTGGGAGAAAAGAAAGGCCCCGCGATCAAGGGGAGTGACGCGGGGCCCGAAACGCCCTCATAGGGGAAGAACACCACCACGAGGACACCCGCTCAGGGAGGAAAGCGGGAGACGGTAACAACCGTCTGCAAGTATGACCGGGGCCTTGCGGGGCGAGTTCCACAGAGTTTCATAAATTCGTGCGCGCTGGGCTTTGCCGCCACCTGCTATCCGTCGCGGTGCGCAAATCCGCCTCCGCGCGCTTGCCGGGGTGATTGGCCGACGCGCTTGCCCGGCGTGGTTTGCCCATCATGCCATCGGCACGCTACGATGCATTCGATCCGGCCGCCCGCGGCCATCACCGGACCACAATGGCGCGATGACCTTTCATTTCACCGGACGCTTTCCCGCGCGTCGCATGCGGCGGCTGCGCCGCGATGACTTTTCGAGGCGCCTCGCGCGCGAGCACCGCCTGTGCGCGGAGGATTTCATCTATCCGGTATTCGTCCTGGAGGGCGAGAAGCGCCGGGAGCCGGTAACCTCCATGCCCGGCGTGGTGCGTCATAGCGTCGATCTACTCTTGCCGGAGGCCGAGCGTTGCGTCGCGCTGGGGATCCCCGCGATCGCGCTTTTTCCCGTCGTCGGCGCGGAGGGGAAGTCCCTCGATGCGGCAGCGGCGTGGGACGCGAACGGCCTGGTGCCGCGCGCCGCGCGTGCGTTGAAAAAGCACTTTCCTGACCTGGGCATCATTACCGACGTGGCGCTCGACCCCTACACCAGCCATGGCCAGGACGGCCTCCTCGACGCATCGGGCTATGTCGACAACGATGTGACGGTTGCGGCGCTGGTTTCGCAGGCGCTATGTCACGCGGAGGCCGGTGTCGACATGGTCGCGCCTTCCGACATGATGGATGGCCGTGTCGGCGCACTGCGCGAGGCACTCGACGCCGCTCGGTTCCAGCGCACCCGCATCCTCGCGTATGCCGCGAAATACGCATCGTCGTTCTACGGGCCGTTCCGCGACGCAGTCGGCTCGGCGGCCAACCTTTCGGGCGGCAACAAGTACACGTATCAGATGGACCCCGGCAACAGCGATGAAGCGTTGTGGGAGGTCTATCTTGATTTGCAGGAAGGCGCCGACATGGTCATGGTGAAGCCCGGGTTGCCCTATCTCGACATCGTGCGGCGGGTGAAGGACGCGTTCGGCGTGCCAACGGCGGTTTATCAGGTGTCGGGTGAATACGCGATGCTGAAGGCGGCCGGGGCGAAGGGGTGGATCGACGAAAAAGCGTGCATCCTCGAATCGCTGCTGGCGTTCAAGCGCGCCGGCGCCAATGCCATCCTGACCTACTTCGCGCTCGATGCCGCAACCTGGCTCAGGGAGGCGCAGCGCTGACCGCTTGACCTCGCGCTTAAGTGCCTTCGAGCAACGCCGCCAGCTCGATCGCATCGAGGCGTGGTTCGTCGTCGCGTCGCGGACGACTGCGCCGCTGCATCGGAGAGACGATGGAAAGGCGCACGCTGGCTTCGCGGCTGTCGATCAGGAGTTGTGCCGGATTCGAATCGCCGTGGTCTTCACCTCGTGCGGCAAGGGCGGTGTAGCGGAGGCCTTCGCCGGCCAAAGCCATCTCCACCACCTTGGAGTCGTCACAGAGCAACTCCAGCCGGATGTCGCTGTGCTGCGTCGCCCAGCCGGCCGCGACACCGCCCACGAGGCGCGGCGCAAAACGCGCGAGACGCCGCATCCAGCGCAATGCTTCGATACGCTGGGCGCGCAAGCTGACCGCGTGCGAATCGGCGGCGAAGAGGGCGTGATATTCGGTCAGGGCGCGCTCGATGTCCTCGGTCGCGGGCAAGGCTGCGCTTGCGTCCAATCCGATTTCCCGGGCGGCCTTGCGCTTGGCGGCGGACCAGTCCTTGATGCCGTGCTCTGCGATCAGCCGGGCGGTTGCCTGCGCGATCCGGGCGCGATTCTGCAGTGACCTGGCCTCGCCGCGCTGGCCGGGCATGGCAGATGCCCTGCCGCGGCGGTCACCCCGTTCCCGGGGCATGGTACGGCCTGTTCACCCTGCCTCCATGCGCGCGACCGCTGGGATGGGCTGCCAAACGATGACGAAGTGCAGAGCGCCTACGCTACGGCGAGGGCGAGCAACGCCGCATGGCGGCCGCTCATTGTTGTCAACTGAGCGCGAACTATCGAGCGAATTTACGGGACAGAACACTAAAATAACTGTTCGCGAATGTCACGACTCGCGGGCGCGGGCACGGCGAGGGTGTCGTCGCGCCGCGGCGGAAACTCCGCGTAGAACACCTCCGACACGCCGCCCCCATCGTCGCGAAGCCCGGTTTCGGCATTCACCCGCGCGGTGATGATGCCTTCGGGCATGGGCAGCGTTGCCTCCGGCGTTCCCTTGAGCACCTTGCCCATATAGGACATCCAGATCGGAAGCGCCGCCACGCCGCCGGTTTCATTGGCGCCCAGGGTCCGGGGTTGATCGAAGCCGATCCAGGCGACCGCCACCATCGCCGCGTTGTAGCCGCAAAACCAGGCATCCACATTGTCGTTGGTGGTGCCCGTCTTGCCGGCGAGATCGGAGCGGCCGAGCTGCTGGGCGCGCGCCGCCGTGCCGTAGCGCACGACATCCCGCAAGAGCGATGTCATGATGAATGCGTTGCGCGGATCGATCGCCCGTTCGGCGTTCGTGCCGGCCACGGCCGGCGCGGCTTCGGACAGGACATTGCCCCGGCTGTCGACGATCCGGGTGATGAGGTACGGGGCCACGCGATACCCCCCGTTGGCGAAAACGGCATAGGCGCCGATCATCTGGATCGGGGTGGCCGCCCCGGCACCCAGTCCCATCGGCAGGTAAGCGGGGTGGAGCTTCGGATCGAACCCGAAGCGGGTGATGTAGTCCTGGGCATACTTCGGTCCGATCGCCTGCATCACCCGCACGGTGACCAGGTTCTTCGACTTGGCGAGCGCGGTGCGAAGCCGCATCGGGCCGTCGAACTTGCGGTCGTAATTCTGAGGCTCCCAGGCGTCGCTGCCGGTTTGCTGGGCGGAGAGGAAGAACGGGGCATCATTGATGACGGTCGCAGGGGTGAAGCCCTTTTCCAACG
>JBDUCE010000030.1:0-10754 GCA_040003635.1 Betaproteobacteria bacterium | reverse complement strand
TGCTCGCCATCGGTGAGCGCCACGCCGATCAGATGATCGCCGTCGGTCAGGTCGACGGCAATGATGCCCGAAGCACGCGGACGGGAGAAATCGGAAAGGGGAGTTTTCTTGACCGTGCCCATCGCCGTGGCCATGAATACGTACCGGTCCTCGACGAACTCCTTGACCGGCAGGATGGCCGTGATCTTTTCGCCCTCCTCGAGCGGCACGAGATTGACGATCGGCTTGCCGCGGGCGATGCGCGATCCCTGCGGCACGTTGTAGACCTTGAGCCAGTACACCCGTCCGCGACTCGAGAAGCAAAGAATGAAATCGTGGGTGTTGGCGATGAAAAGATGATCGATGAAGTCGTCTTCCTTCGTCGCAGTAGCCTGGCGGCCGCGCCCGCCGCGGCGCTGCGCGCGATACTCGGCCACCGGCTGCGCCTTCATGTAGCCGCCATGCGACAGCGTGACGACCATGTCTTCGGGCGCGATCAGGTCCTCCATCGAGAGATCCACGCCCTGGGCGATGATCTCCGACCGGCGCGCGTCGCCGAACTGGTCGCGAATCGCTTTCAGCTCGTCGCCGATGATGATCGTCACCCGCGCCGGCTTGCCGAGAATGTCGAAGAGATCGACGATCTGGGCCATCACGTCACGGTATTCACCGAAGATCTTGTCTTGCTCGAGCCCGGTCAAGCGCTGCAGCCGCAGTTCGAGGATGGCCTGCGCCTGCGCATCGGAGAGCCGGTAGCCGACATCCCGGCCCGCGCTGCCGTCGTGCCATCCAAAAGCGATCGGCAGGCCCTCCGGCCGGGCGATATCGGCGGCCGAGCGCCGCAGCATGTCCTCGACCAGTTGCGAACGCCAGATCCGGCCCATCAGCCCCGCCTTGGCTTCCGTCGGCGTGGGAGCGGCCTTGATCAGTGCAATGATCTCGTCGACATTGGAGAGCGCAACCGCGAGCCCTTCCAGGATATGTCCCCGCTCGCGCGCCTTGCGCATCTCGAAGCGGGTACGGCGCACGACGACTTCGCGGCGGTGTTGCAGGAAGTACTGCAGGAACTGCCGGAGGTTGAGGAGGCGCGGCTGGCCGTCCACCAGCGCCACCATGTTCATCCCGAAGCTATCCTGCAGTTGGGTGAGCTTGTAGAGGTTGTTGAGAATGACCTCGGGCATTTCGCCGCGCTTTAACTCGATCACCACTCGCATGCCCGACTTGTCGGACTCGTCGCGCAGGTCGGAGATGCCGTCGAGCTTCTTGTCGCGGACCAGCTCGCCGATGCGGATCAGCAGGTTGGCCTTGTTCACCTGGTAGGGGATTTCGTCGACGATGATGGCCTGCCGATTGCCCTTGTCCAGCTCCTCGATGTGGGTGCGGGCGCGGATCACCACCCTGCCGCGCCCGGTCCGATAGCCTTCGCGCACGCCTTCCAGACCGTAGATGATGCCAGCGGTAGGAAAATCGGGCGCCGGGACCATCTCGATGAGATCGTCCAGCGTGATCTCGGGACTGCCCAGCAACGCGAGGCAGGCGTTGACAACCTCGGTCAGGTTGTGGGGAGGAATGTTGGTCGCCATCCCCACGGCGATGCCGGAGGACCCGTTGATGAGCAGGTTCGGCAGGCGCGACGGCAGGACGGTGGGCTCCTGTTCCTTGCCGTCGTAATTCGGCGCGAAATCGACGGTCTCCTTCTCGAGATCCGCGGTGAGCTCGTTGGTGATCTTTTGCAGCCGGCACTCGGTGTAGCGCATGGCCGCGGCGTTGTCGCCGTCGACCGACCCGAAATTGCCCTGGCCGTCGATGAGCGGATAGCGCATCGAGAATTCCTGGGCCATCCGCACCAGGGTGTCGTAGATGGACATGTCGCCGTGGGGGTGGTACTTGCCCATGACCTCCCCCACCACCCGCGCGCACTTCACATACGGCCGATTGGAGACGATGTTGGCCTCGTGCATCGCGAAGAGGACCCGGCGGTGAACCGGCTTCAGTCCATCGCGGACATCCGGCAGCGCGCGCCCCACGATCACGCTCATGGCGTAATCGAGGTAGGAATGCCGCATTTCGGCTTCCAGGCTTACCGGAAGGGTCTCTTTGGCAAATTGCTCCATGGGGGTGGTGACTTTCGTGAGTGGTTCGTCAGAACGTAATCTTGTGAATTCGCGCGCCTACCCGGACGATTCCGCGGCAAAGGGCATGGGAGTCATTTTTACAAAGCGCCTGCGACCCGCGGCGGCGGGGCCCGCAGCGTACCGGTGGATGCCACCGGGGAGATACAGGGCCGAATCCAGAGCCTTGAAAACGTGAAATTTTATCACGTCGTTGCATCGGCGCGACACTCCGGGAGATGGTGTGGTACAAGTCCGACTTTCTTTTGCCGGGGATAGGGGCCTGTGCTATAGTTTTTGCGGGAACTAATGGATTTAGCGCGCCGGCTGGCACTTGCAGAAAGCTGTGCAAAAGCCCGCGCGAGAAGTTGCAGGGTCCTCCAATAGACTCGTTCAAAACCAAGCCAAAAAGGGGTGAAACAATGTCTCGACGTCTCGTCTCCGGTGTTCTTATCGGTGCGCTTGCCGCCGCCTTCACAGGCGGCGTAGCCGCTCAGAACGTCGACCCGAAGGGGTACGTGCCAGGAGTAGCCGGGGTCAATCCGGCGAACAGTGCTTACGTTCTGTCGGCAACCGGTACGCCGGACAACAACGTCGTGAAAAGCGGCGTCTACAACGGGGCCAAAGGCCTGGCCGGCGGTCTTTGCTACCGCACGGGCTACTGGACACCCGCCATGGCGATCGCCCAGTGCGATCCCGACCTCGTGAAGGTCGCGGCGCCTGCACCCACTCCTGCACCTGCGCCGACGCCCGCGCCGACTCCGGCACCTGCTCCCGCTCCGGCGCCAGCGCCTGCCCCGGCCCCAGCACCCGCGCCGACGGTGCAAAAGATCACCCTTGCTTCCAAGGCGCTGTTCGACTTCGACAAGTCGGTGCTGCGCGCGGACGGCAAGCAGGCGATCGACAACGACATCATCACCAAGCTGCGTGACGTGCAAAAGCTCGAACTGGTGCTGGTGACCGGCCACACTGACCGTATCGGCTCGCAGGCGTACAACCAGCGCCTGTCGGAACGCCGTGCTGATGCCGTGCGCGATTACCTGGTGTCGAAGGGCGTGCCGCGCGATCGCATCGAAACACTCGGCATGGGCAAGACCCAGCCGGTCCCCGGCGTGGTCTGCAATCAGAAGAGCCTGAAGGAGCTGATTGCCTGCCTGGCGCCGAATCGCCGCGTCGAGGTCGAAGTCAAGGGCGACGCCATCAAGCGCTAAGCGAGGCCGCCCGGAAAGAAGCCCCGCCTTCTGCGCGGGGCTTTTTTTTCGCGACGGGAAGTCCGATGTCCGCTCCTAAAGAAGCCGTCGCACTGCGCATCGATCCCGGATGGCTCGTCCCCATCGAACCTCCGGGGGTGTTGCGCGATCATGCCGTCGTCGTGGATGCCGGGCGCATCAAAGCCGTGCTGCCCACGGCGGACGCCGATCGCCGGTTCGAAGCACGCGACATCGTTGCGCTCCCCCGGCATGTCGTGCTGCCCGGTCTCGTGAACGCGCATGTGCATGCGGCCATGAATCTGTTCAGAGGCATCGCCGACGACGTGCCCCTGCAAACGTGGCTCGAAGCCCATATCTGGCCACGGGAGGCCCGTTTTGTCGCACCGGATTTCGTGTATGACGGTGCGCGCCTCGCGGCCGCCGAGATGCTGCGCGGCGGGATCACCTGTTGCAACGACATGTACTTCTTCCCCGACGCCACGGCCAAGGCCTTTCTGGAAACAGGCTTGCGCGCGATGCTCGGGCTGCCGGTGCTCGATTTCCCGACGCCCTATGCCGCCGACGCCGATGCCTACCTGCAAAAAGGGCTCGCCGTTCGCGATGCACTCAGGCACGAGCCCCGGTTGTCGTTCTCCCTCGCGCCCCACGCGCCGTACACCGTCGGCAACCCGGCATGGGAACGGATCGTAACCTTGTCGCGACAACTCGACCTGCCCATTCAAACGCATCTTGCCGAAACCGCAACGGAGGTCGCGCAGAGCCGGGAGCATTTCGGGAAGCCTCCGCTCTTCCGGTTGCACGAGTTGGGCGCGACCGGGCCCGGCTTCATCGCCGTTCACGGCGTTCATCTCGACGCCGCGGACATCGAGCTCCTCGCGGTCCACGGCGGCCATGTGGTTCATTGCCCTGCCTCCAACATGAAGCTCGGCAGCGGCATTGCGCCGATTGCCGCGCTCATCAAACGCGGTGTAAACGTCGCACTCGGCACCGACGGCGCGGCCTCCAACAATCGCCTCGATCTCTTGGGCGAAATGCGGCTTGCGGCGCTGCTGGCCAAGGTCGCCACGGGAGATCCGTCGGTGCTGCCGGCGGCCGCGGTGCTGCAGGCGGCGACCCTGGGCGGCGCGCGGGCCCTGGGGCTGGAGCGCGACATCGGTTCGGTGATCCAAGGCAAGAAAGCCGACCTGATCGCCGTCGATCTCTCATCGGTGGAAGCCGAGCCCTGCTACGATCCGATTTCGCATCTCGTGCACGCCGTGGGCCGCGAGGCCGTGACCGACGTCTGGATCGATGGCCAGCGCATCGTCGATGGCAGGCGTCTCACCACCGTCGATGAAGCCGGCATCGTGGCCCGCGCCCGCAACTGGCAGGAGCGCCTGCAATGAACATCTCTGCCCATGTACCCTCTTCCGCGGTGCCGGTGGCCGTTCCGGCGAACGCTGACGCCGCGGAGCTCGCGCGCTTCTCCGCCGATGCACATCATTGGTGGGATCCGTCAAGCGAGTTGTTTGGTCCGTTGCATAAGCTCAATCCGCGGCGCCTCGAATGGCTGGAACGATTGACGACCGGGTTGGCCGGCAAGCGGGTGCTCGACGTGGGGTGCGGTGGCGGGATTCTGTCCGAAGCGATGGCCGAGCGCGGGGCGCAGGTGCTCGGCATCGATCTCGCCGAAGCCGCACTCGGCGTGGCGCGCTTGCACAAGCTCGAAAGCGGTGTCGCCGTCGATTACCGGCTGGTGGCGGTCGAAGCGCTGGCGGAGGAAGTGCCCGGCAGCTTCGATTTGATCACGTGTATGGAAATGCTCGAGCACGTGCCCGACCCGCGCGCGATCGTGGAGGCCTGCGGGCGCTTGGTGAAGCCCGGAGGACTCGCCGCTTTTTCCACGATCAACCGCAACCCGAAGGCGTATGCACTGGCGATTGTGGGCGCCGAATACCTGCTGGGGCTGTTGCCCCGCGGTACGCATGACTACGCGCGATTCCTGCGTCCGGCCGAAATTGCCCGCTTCGCGCGCGGCGCAGGGCTGTCCCCGCTCGACGTGACCGGTCTCGCCTACAACCCGCTGGCGCGGACGTTCCGCCTGACTGCCGATCCTTCGGTGAACTATCTCATCGCGTTTCGGCGTGATGAGCACCGCGATGTCTGAGGGTGCGGCGTGCATGGCCGCAACAGCTTCGGGCGCGGATTTGACGTTTCAAACCGGGGCAGGCCACCCGCTCGCGATCGACGCGGTGCTGTTCGATCTCGATGGAACGCTCGTGGATACCGCACCGGATCTCGCGGGGGCGCTCAATCGTGTGCGTCGTGAGCGCGGCCTGCCCGATATGCCGGTGCATGCGTTGCGGCCGTACGCTTCGGCCGGCGCCAGGGGCATGATCGGGGCCGGTCTGCAGATCGCGCCTGACCATGCCGAATATCCCGCGTTGCGTGATGCCTTTCTCGCTCACTACGCCGCCGCGCTTTGCATCGACTCGGTGCTGTTCGACGCGGTTCCTGAAGTGCTCGCCGCACTCGAAGCCCGGCGCTTGCGGTGGGGCATCGTCACCAACAAGGCCACGCGATTCACCACGCCGTTGCTCGCCGCGCTCGCGCTGCCGAGCCGGCCGCAGGTCGTGGTGTGCGGCGACACCACGCCGCACGCGAAGCCGCATCCCGCCCCGCTGGTGGCTGCCGCCGCAGCGCTCGGGGTCGATCCCGCGCGCTGTGTCTATGTGGGAGACGCCGAGCGCGATGTCATCGCCGGACTCGCCGCCGGCATGCAAACCCTCGTTGCCCGTTACGGCTACATCGAGCCGGGTGATCGCCCCGAGGCATGGCGCGCCCACGGCCACCTCGCGAGCCCGCGCGAGTTGCTGGCGTGGCTTCCGGCATCCGCCCGGTGATCCTGCGCCAAGGGCTTCACAGGCCCTAAGGGCAGGCTCCGGCATTGACGAAAACCCACGCCACCGGCTTGCCGTCGCGAAGACCTGTAACGCGCACCGCCTGGCTCGCCAGCAGCGGCTTGATCACCGCCACCAGGACATCCTCGGTGCCACCCAGCGCAATGCCGTTCGCCTCGGTCACGCGATCGCCCGGCTTCATGCCCAGCATCGCGGCGAACGCATTGCCCTCGCGCACGGTCAAGCCGGAGGGACTCGCGCTGAAGGCCGTGCTCCAGCTATCGGGCTTCGCTGCAATGCCGGTTAACAGCTCCGCATTGAGACGATAGAAAGGCGCTGCGCCGCCTGCGGGTGGCGTGCAAGCGGCGGCTGTCCCCACGGCGGGCGGTGCCGAAGCGGCGCGCGTTGGGGCGGCTTTCGCCGGGGCTGCGGACAGGGCACCCGTCGTCGGCCGCAGCAGCATCTCCCGCAGCTCACCGCGATCGCGCAAGCGGATGCCCGCGGGCGTCACCGCCTCGAGCAAAACGCCGGCGGTAATCTCCTGGCCTTTCCGCACCAGCACCGGACCGCGTTCGGGCAGGCGCAGCAACGCGTAACCATCGCCGTCACGACCCGCGATCACGCCCAGCAGTCGACCATCGCCGGCGTTAGTCGCGGTGTCGATCGTGGACGCGGGCGCTACGGCACCCCCAGCCGGCGTGGCGTTGCCGAACCATGGGGCGGCAGCAATCGCGGCCGGAAGCGAAGTTGTGTTGACCGCGATCGGCGGCGCGGTCGTTGCCGGAGGGCCCCACCATTGCCAGCCCCAATGCGCGAGCACGCTGGCGAGCACCGCCCCGGCCAATAGGGTTGCGACCCACTGCGCCAGCCGCCACGACCATGGCCAGCGTGCCACGTCGGTGGCGGATGAAGATTGCCGGTCTCGCGCGAGCGTCATGGTCGGGTCGACGGCTGCATGCGCATACCCATCATGCGCTGGGGCGTCCCGTATAATTATTGGCCGCCTTATAAACCACGCACCCCCGATCGCCCCGCATCTCACCGCCGCTGCGCCTTGGTTCACGCATCATCCCGCCTCGTCATTCCCAAAAAACAGTTGCCGGTTGACAGAGAAAGCGTGAATCCCCGTCTCGGCCTGCTGCAACCTTATCCGTTCGAACGCCTGCGGAGCTGGCTCGCCAGCGCTACACCGAACGCGGCGTTACGCGCGATCAATCTGTCGATCGGCGAGCCCAAACATCCCACGCCTGCATTCATCGCGGAGGCACTGCATCGCGGTGCAGCGGGTCTTTCGAATTATCCCACGACCGCCGGCGCGCCTGCGTTGCGCGATGCCATCGCCACATGGTTACGCCATCGGCACGGCTTGCGCGCGATCGATGCCGCGCGCCAGGTCTTGCCCGTTCTCGGCAGTCGCGAAGCACTCTTCGGTTTTGCACAGACGGTGGTAGATGCCAGCCGGCCGGGCGCGACGGTGCTGATGCCCAATCCGTTTTATCAGATCTATGAAGGCGCGGCACTGCTCGCCGGGGCCGACACGTACTGCGTGAATGCATTGTCGGCGCACGGTTATGCGCCCGATTGGAACGGCGTGCCGCAAGCCGTCTGGGCCCGCGCGCAGCTTGTCTATGTCTGTTCGCCGGACAACCCGACCGGCCGCGTCACGACCCAGGACGAGTGGCAGAGGCTCTTCGAGCTTTCCGACCGTCATGGCTTCGTGATCGCGGCCGACGAGTGTTATTCGGAAGTATATTTCGATGAGGTGCGCCCGCCGCTCGGCGCACTCGCGGCCGCACAGGCCTGCGGACGTGACGATTATCGACGCTTGCTCTGCTTCGGCAGCCTATCGAAGCGATCGAACGTGCCGGGCCTGCGTTCCGGATATGTCGCCGGCGACGCGGCGCTGGTGCAGGCGTTTCTGCTCTACCGCACCTATCACGGCTCCGCCATGTCGCCCGCAGTCGCCACCGCCAGCATCGCGGCGTGGCAGGATGAGGCGCACGTGCGTGACAATCGCGCGGCGTATGCCGCCAAGTTCGCCGCACTGCAACCACGGCTCGCGCCGGTCCTGCCCTGTGCGATGCCCGATGCCGCGTTCTACTTATGGGCCCGAACCCCGATCGATGACGCGGATTTCGCCAGGCGGCTGCTGACGGAGCAGGCCGTCACGGTGCTCCCGGGGAGTTTTCTCGGCCGCGATGCGCACGGGCACAATCCGGGCGCGGGCTACGTCCGCATCGCGCTGGTCGCGTCCTTCGACGAATGCGCCGAAGCGGTCGACCGGATCTGCACCCTCGGCCGCACGTTGTAGGACCAGCCGATCATCCTGCTCAAGGGCCGGGCCGAAAAGCTCACCGTCAGCCGGACCTTTGCTCATCGCTTCAAGGCCATGTAGTCTCGCCGCGCGCCGCCGCGGACGCTCTCGCCGTACCGGCCATTCGCTGCGCTCCACGCCGGCCCGCGCCGGCACACCGATGTGACGCCGATCACGGGGCCTTCGAGCGGCACGGTAAAATGCTGTTTTCTAGTGACCCGAGCGCTGATCGCGCTCCCCCTTGGCTTCCGGAACGACGATGACCCAATTGCAGCAAACAATCGATGCCGCCTGGGAGGAGCGCGCGCAATTGAGCCCGGCGGCGGCCTCCGCCGAAATCCGCGATGCGGTCGCGCACGTGATCGACGAGCTCGACGGCGGTCGTCTTCGCGTGGCCGAAAAATCCCATGGCCGTTGGGTCACGCATCAGTGGCTCAAGAAGGCCGTGCTGCTCTCCTTCCGTCTCGCCGACAACACCGCCATGCGCAGTGCCGCGCCCGACCGGTCCGCGCCGGCGTTTGCGTTCTACGACAAGGTGCCGACGAAGTTCGCCGGCTTCACCGACCAGGAGTTTGCGGCGGCGGGCGTGCGTGTCGTACCACCGGCCGTCGCGCGGCGCGGCGCCTATATCGCACGCAACGTGGTGCTGATGCCCTCGTACGTGAACATCGGCGCCTACGTGGATGAAGGCACCATGGTCGACACGTGGGCGACGGTCGGCTCGTGCGCGCAAATCGGGCGCAACGTCCATCTTTCCGGCGGCGTAGGCATCGGCGGCGTGCTCGAGCCGTTGCAGGCCAATCCCACCATCATCGAGGATAACTGCTTCATCGGGGCGCGCTCCGAAGTCGTGGAAGGCGTGGTGGTGGAGGAAAACTCGGTGCTCGGCATGGGGGTATTCCTCGGCCAGAGCACCCGCATCTTCAATCGCGCCACCGGAGAGGTCGCGTATGGCCGCGTTCCGGCGGGCTCGGTGGTGGTGGCAGGCAGCCTGCCCTCCTCCGAGGGAAGCTGTCATTTGTATTGCGCGGTCATCGTGAAGCAGGTCGACGCGAAAACGCGCGCCAAGACCAGCATCAACGAGTTGCTCCGGATTTAGGATCAAGGGTCTTACCGCATGAGTGTCAATCTCAAATCGAACGACGATCTCGCTCGCATGCGCGTCGCCGGACGCCTTGCCGCGGAGGTGCTCGACTTCATCACGCCGCACGTCAAGGCGGGCGTCACCACCGGCGAGTTGAACCGGCTCTGCCACGACTACATGGTGGAGACCCAGGGCACCGTCCCTGCCCCATTGAACTATGCGCCACCAGGGCACGCGCCGTACCCCGCGTCGGTGTGCACTTCCGTCAACCATGTGGTCTGCCACGGGATTCCGGGCGACAAGACGTTAAAGCCCGGGGACATTGTCAATGTCGACATCACCGTCATCAAGGACGGTTTCCACGGCGACACCAGCCGCATGTTCACGATCGGTGTGCCGTCGATCCAGGCGAGGCGGCTGGTGGAGGTTACGTACGAGGCCATGTGGAAAGGGATCCGCACGGTCAAGCCCGGGGTGCACCTGGGGGATATCGGCCAGGTGATCCAGCGGCACGCCGAGAGCAACGGCTTTTCAATCGTGCGCGAATTCTGTGGACATGGGATCGGCCGCAACTTTCATGAAGAGCCCCAGGTGTTGCATTACGGCCGTGCCGGCACTGGCCTGAAGCTCTTGTCCGGCATGATCTTTACCATCGAGCCCATGGTCAACGCCGGTGGTCCCGGCATACGCGGCATGAAAGACGGGTGGACGATCGTCACGGCCGATCACTCGCTTTCAGCGCAGTGGGAACACACGGTCGCCGTGACCACTGATGGGTTCGAGGTGCTGACGATCTCCGCCGGAACGCCGCCGCCACCGGCGGCCTGACACGGGGTGACCGATCCGGTTGCGGCGTCCGCATCGCCGGCCGCGTCAGGCGCGGCTGCGGCGCCGCGATGGCGCAGCGAATTGCGCGCCGGACGCGAGGTGTTGCGCGCGGCCTTCGCGGCGCGTCCCGATACCCCGGTCCTGCTGCGTGGACACTCGCGCCTGGTCGACAAGGTCGTGCGCGAAGTATGGGTCGAGCTCGGTGCCCCCGCCGAGATTGCATTGATCGCCGTGGGCGGTTACGGCCGCGGGCAGCTTTTTCCACACTCCGATGTGGATCTGCTCATCCTGCTTGCAGCGGCCCCGGATATCCGGGTGACCAGCTTCATGGAACGCCTCGTCGGCATG
>JBDUCE010000392.1:0-3193 GCA_040003635.1 Betaproteobacteria bacterium | reverse complement strand
TGAGCGAGGGCGGCACGCGATCTCCGAGCAGCGTCAGCACCCCCAGTGCAAACGCGATGTCCGTGGCGGCCGGGATCGCCCAGCCATGCATGGCGACGGGGTCGCCAGCGTTGAATCCTGCATACACCAATGCAGGCACCACCATGCCGCCTATCGCCGCCACGACCGGGAGCGTCACCTGGGCCGGCGTGGAAAGCTCGCCCTCCAGGAGCTCCCGCTTCAATTCGAGACCCACGAGAAAGAAGAACACTGCCATGAGACCGTCGTTGATCCATAACAGCAGCGGCTTGGCGAGGCCGATTGCACCGAGCTGCACCGACAGCGGAGCCTGCAGGAACGCATCGTATGCGCGCGAAAGCGGCGAATTCATGAGCACGGTTGCCATCACCGCCGCCAGCACCAGCAGGATGCCGCCTGCCGACTCGAGCCGCAGGAAGCTTTGCGCCGCCGTCTGCAGGTTCTGCAGAGGTGTCATCGCACGCCTCATCGACCCTTGACCGCCGCGCCGCCGGCGCCGGGGGCGCCCGCATCGAGCCCCTGCTGCACCATGTCTGCCGCGCGCAGCACGGCGCGGGCCTTGTTGAGCGTTTCCTGCCACTCCGTTGCCGGCACCGAATCATGCACGATCCCGGCACCCGCCTGCACGTAGAGCGTGCCGTCCTTGATCACGGCGGTGCGGATGGCGATGGCGGTATCCATGTCGTCCTGAAAGCTCAGATAGCCGACAGCACCGGCGTACACCGCGCGCCGGGCGGGCTCGAGCTCGTCGATGATTTCCATCGCCCGAACCTTGGGCGCACCGCTCACCGTCCCGGCGGGAAAGGACGCCCGCAACACGTCGATGCTCGAGAGCCCCGGCTGCAAGGTGCCCTCGACATTGGACACGATATGCATCACGTGGGAATAGCGCTCGACGACCATGCGATCGGTCACCTTGACAGTGCCGGTCATCGCGACCCGTCCGACATCGTTGCGCCCGAGGTCGACCAGCATCACGTGCTCGGCAATTTCCTTGGGATCGGCAAGAAGATCGGCTGCGTTCTGCTCGTCGGCAACGCGGTCGGCACCACGGGGGCGCGTTCCGGCGATGGGCCGCAGGGTCACGATGGCGGCTTCCTTGCGCACCAGGATCTCCGGCGAGGCGCCGACGACGTGGAAGTCGCCAAAGTCGTAATAGAACATGTAAGGCGACGGGTTGAGCGAGCGCAAGGCGCGGTACAACGACAACGGGGATTCGGTGAACGCGCGCGAAAGCCGTTGCGATACCACGACCTGCATGCAATCGCCCGCAGCGATGTACGCCTTGGCCGTGGCGACAGCATTCTCGAAGGCCTGCTGTCCGAATTCGCTCGATGCGTGGGTGACGGCAGTGGCGGTCTGCAAGGGCAAAGCCACCGGAACCCGCAAGGCACGGCGCAATGCTTCGAGTCGCTCGCGCGCCTGTTCGTGCGCGTCACGCCGGGCGGGATCGGCGTGCACGATCAGGTAGATCTTGCCCGCCAGGTTGTCGACCACGGCGAGCTCCTCGGTCAAGAGCAGCAGGAGGTCGGGAACCTGGTCGATCCCCGGCGCCGGCGGCCGCGCGCCGGCGGCAAGGCGCGGCTCGATGTGGCGCACGATGTCATAGCCGAACGAGCCCGCGAGGCCGCCGCAAAACCGCGGCAGCCCCGGGCGTGGCGCGACGCGATACCGGCGCATGAATGCTTCGATGAACGCGAGCGGGTCGCCGCGGTGGCGCTCGATCACGCCAGTGCGATCCTCCACCTCGATGGCGGTCCCGCGGGCGCGAATGCGCAGGTTCGCCGGCAGGCCGATGAACGAATAACGGCCAAATCGCTCTCCGCCCACCACCGACTCCAGCAGGTAGCTCATCGGCGCATTGGCGAGCTTCATGTAGAGCGACAACGGGGTATCGAGATCCGCAAAGGACTCGAGCACCAGCGGAATGCGGTTGTAACCCTGTGCCGCGAGCGCGCGGAATTCGGCTTCGGTCAACGGAACCATGGCTTCGACGAAAGGTAACGCAGGGACAGCGGGTGTTGCGGGCGCTGCATCCGACCAAAGGCGCCGGCGCGGCGGGAACGAGCTTACAGGCGCGAGCGGCGCCAGTCGTTCGGACGCCACCACCGGCAGGCGGGGATGGCGTTGTTGCCCAGGTTGAAGTCGATGCTCATCGTAAGGCTGGCATGGCGCGGACGCAATCAGCGACCGCGGCCAGCGAGGGCACTATACCATCGGCGTCGATCGATTGCACCGGCTCGCCTTCGTTGTAGCCGTAGGGGACGATCAGGACCGGGCATCCCGCCGCGCGCGCAGCCTGCGCGTCGTTGATCGAGTCGCCCACCATCAGAAGTTGGGCGGGCGTCACGCCGAACGCGTGGGCGACATGCAGGAGCGGCCCGGGCTCGGGCTTCCTGGTCGGCAACGCTTCCGCCCCGAGCACCAGATCGAAATAGTGCTCGATGCCGGCACGAACGAGATGCGGGCGCACGAAGCGACTTGCCTTGTTGGTGACGATCGCCAGCGGCAATCCCATCGCGCGGAGCCGCACCAACCCATCGAGCACGCCGGGGAAAATCCTGGTCTCGTTGCCAAGGAGCGCCTGATAGTGCGCCTGATAGCCGATGAGCGCGGCCTGCGCATCGGCCTCGCTGATTGCCTGCGGGGCGACCCCGCGCGATTCCGCCAAAGCGCGACGAATGAGATTGGCCATGCCCTTGCCGACGAGCATGCGGATGCGCTCCTTGGGCAACGGGCGTTGGCCCCCGTCCACCAGCAACGCATTCACGGCGGCGGCGAGATCGTGGATGGTGTCGAGCAGGGTGCCATCGAGGTCGATCGCCACACCGCCGATTTCGAGCATCGGCAGCGGCGCGCTCATGCCACCGGCAACCGGGAATGATTCTGCACTGAACATCGAATCAGCCAACGCTTGCCAATGCGGCGCGCATCCGGCCGATGGTGCCCGCGTAGTCCGGCGTGCCGAAGATGGCGGACCCCGCCACGAAAGTGTCGGCTCCGGCGCGCGCAATTGCTGCAATGTTCTCGACCTTCACCCCGCCATCGATCTCGAGCATGACCTTGCGCCCGGTCCGCGCCAGCAAGGCATCGATGCGCGATCTCGCGACGGCCAGCTTCTGCAAGGCGCCGGGAATGAACGACTGTCCGCCGAAGCCGGGATTGACCGACATGA
>JBDUCE010000391.1:0-3205 GCA_040003635.1 Betaproteobacteria bacterium | reverse complement strand
TTCCTCGCGAGCAAGGGCGAGCATGGCGCCAAGGACGCGGGCAAGATGCGCCTCGAAGGGAAGGAATACGTGGTCAAGGATGGCGATGTGATGCATTTCCGGTTCAATGTATGACGTAGCAGCATTGGTTGTGTCGCGAGATATCGGGCTGGCAGGCCACCGCGATGACGCATCCTCGATCCGGAGAGAACGACATGAGCACACGTGATTTCGACGCCCGGGCGGCTACCTGGGATGATGATCCAGCAAAGGTCGAACGGGCCCAGGCGATCGCGGCCGCCATCGTGCGCGAAGTGCCGCTCGCGGCCGGCATGCGTGCGCTCGAATACGGCTGCGGGACGGGGCTCCTGAGCTTTGCGCTGCGCTCGCATTTCGCTGCCATCACCATGGCCGATGTTTCGGAGGGGATGCTCTCGGTGGCGAATGCCAAAATCGATGCCGCAGGCGGGCGCGATCAGCTGGAGGCGATCAAGCTCGATCTTCTCGTCGATCCCGCGCCGCGCCAGCGCTTTGACATCATCTATTCAGCGATGACCCTTCATCACATTCCGGATACCGAGGCGATCCTGCGCCGCTTTCATGAGCAACTGGTCCGTTCCGGAGTCCTCTGCATCGCCGATCTCGACACCGAAGACGGGTCGTTCCACGGCGCGGGCTTCGATGGGCATCTGGGGTTCGACCGGGCGACGCTCACCGCGCAGGCGCTCAATGCGGGATTCGCCAAAGTTCGCTTCACCACGGCGTTCGAAATGCACAAGAAGGTGAATGGCAGGGAACACGCTTTCCCGGTGTTCCTGATGGTGGCGGGTACGGCATGAGCGCCGATCACCACGAGGGTTCACGCCAATGTTTTTGTTCCGTTGCCTGACGCCGCTGCGCCTTCATCGACAAGGGCGCGTCCGGGCCATGGTCGTCCTCGCGGCGGCGAGCCTGATCGCTGGCTGTGCGGGCATTGCGCAACGCCCGGTCCCACCGCGCGTGGAAGTGGCGGGATTGCAAGGCGCGATGCTCGCCGGCAACGCACTCACCCTGGTGGTGGCGCTCAAGGTCACCAACCCGAATCCGTTTCCGATCGCCATCGACGCTCTCGAGGCCGACGTAACCCTCGAAGGCACGCCGGCAGCCGCGGGACGGCTCCCGGCGCCGGTCACCTTGGCGGCGAGCGGTGAGACGCGCGTCGATGTCGAGGCCCGCGCCGATGTCCACGTACTGACGGGCATACTCGAGCGCGTCCTGCGTCGCGGTCGCATGAGCTACGAGGTCACCGGGGTCCTGGTGGCCCTCGACGGGCGGCGCTTGAACTTCAGCAAGCGCGGGGATTTGAACGCCGGCGACCTTCTGGGACGCCGGCAGTGACCACCCTCAAATTCACCAAGATGCACGGGCTCGGCAACGATTTCGTGGTGTTCGATGCGCTTCGCCAGGTGGTCGATCTCAGCAAGGCGCAGTTGCAACGCCTGGCCGACCGGCACTTCGGCGTCGGGTGCGACCAGATCCTGCTGGTCGAGCGGTCGACGCATGCCGATGCGGATTTCCGCTATCGCATCTTCAACGCCGATGGCTCCGAAGTGGAGCAATGCGGCAACGGTGCGCGCTGCTTTGTCAAATTCGTTCGCGACCAGGGGCTGACGGCGCAGCGCGTGATGCGCGTCGAAACGGCGGGAGGCATGATCTTCCCCGAGCTCCTCGACGATGGCGAGGTCCGGGTGGACATGGGCCGGCCGCGTTTTTTACCGGCCGACGTGCCGTTCGAGGCTGCCGGCGATTCGATCATTCATCGCCTGACGATCGACGGCGACGCGCTCGAGCTCACCGTGTTGTCCATGGGCAATCCGCACGCAGTGCAGGTGGTCGCGGACATCGATTCCGCGCCCGTCACCACGCAGGGACCACGCCTCGAGCACCATCCGCGTTTTCCGCAGGGCGTGAATGCCGGCTACATGGAGATAGTCGATCGCGATACCATTGCGCTGCGCGTGTGGGAACGCGGGACCGGGGAAACGATGGCGTGTGGCACGGGTGCGTGTGCAGCCGTCGTTGCCGGAGTCCGGCGGGGCTTGCTGGCATCGCACGTCGCAGTGCATACGCGCGGCGGTGTTCTTGCCGTCGACTGGCCGGGGGCCGACGCGGCAGTGCAAATGACGGGTCCCGCGGTCACCGTGTTCGAAGGCGAATGGCACGTACCGGTACCGCCTGTGCAGGCCGGTGCTTGACGACAATCGAAGAGGATAGGAATTCACGCGGATGGACGCCGATGCGGTCGCCGAATATCTCAAGCAGAACCCCCGTTTTTTCGAGGACTATGCCGATCTGGTCGCGGAGTTTTTCGTCCCGCATCCGCATGGCGGCCATGCCATCCCCATCGCCGAGCGCCAGATCATTGCGTTGCGCGAAAAAAACCTGGAGCTCGAGAATCGCCTGCGTGAGCTGATCCGGTTCGGCAGCGAAAATGATTCGATCAGTGAAAAGCTGCACCGCTCCACCCTCGCGCTCTTTGCGGCGCCTGATCTCGAGACCACGCTGGCCGTTCTCTACCAGAGCCTGACGGAAGATTTCGGCGTGCCTCACGTCGCCTCGCGGTTGTGGGGCAAGGTGCCGGAACGCTCGTATCTTCCCGAGCTCGCGGCCACGAGTCATGAGCTGCGGCAATACACCGACCAGCTCGGCGCGCCCTATTGCGGTCCCAATCCACCGTTCGAGGCGCGCGACTGGTTCGAGGATGGCGAAGCCTCGCGCTCCTACGCCTTCCTGCCGCTAAGAACGGCGCACACGTTTGGATTGCTCGGACTCAGCAGCGATGACCCCGACCGCTTCTTTGCCGGCATGGGCACCATGTACCTGACGCGGCTCGCCGAGCTCGCGAGTGTAGCCACGGCCCGTTATTTACCGCCGGTCTGATGGGGATTCGGACGCAACCCACGGCACGCCCCGTACGGGGGATGATCAAGGCCGCTGCGCCGTCGTTATCCTCCGTCAATGCGGCACGGGTGGGTGCCTTCGCTGCCCATCTCACGGGACGGCCGGTGCTCACCCGTGACGCCTATGTGCGTGATGTACGCTCGCTGGCCGGGCTCGCCGGCGACGACGACATCGCGTTGTTGCAGCCGCCGGCTTTGCGGCGAATGCTCGCTACACTGCATGCGCGTGGATTGTCCGGACGCAGTCTCGCCCGCACGCTGTCGTCATGGCGCGCGTTTTATCGCTT
>JBDUCE010000390.1:0-3211 GCA_040003635.1 Betaproteobacteria bacterium | reverse complement strand
ACGATCTTCGAGGATCCCACCGGCGTGCGCATCCTCTACGACGCCGGACAGTCGGTGACGGGCGCGGACGATCCGCGTCTCGGCAAGATCGACGTCGTCATCCTGAGCCACGCGCACGGCGACCACATCGGCGATCAGAAGATGAAGGCGCTGGAAGCGGGTACGTTCGACAACCCGCAGGTTGTGTCGGCGGCGCCGAATTCCACGACCGCGATGCTGTTGATGTTGTAGGTGGCGATTTTCATCGGGCGTATCCTGACACGGGAGAGGATCCACGACTTACCATTAGCCTACCTTGCGGAGAAAACGATGAGCACCGAATCAATCGAGAAAGCGTTCCCGGGCGGCGGGATGACTGGCCAACCCGGCATGCCGCTGCGCGATTATTTTGCAGCGGCAGCCCTGACTGGGCTTTGCGGCGCGGAGAATACCCGGCAAAGCGCAAGTTTGCGCTCCACCCAGGAATCGACTGCCGTGCTCGCCTACGCCTTTGCCGACGCGATGCTGGCGGCTCGCGGAAACGTCGCGACGCAGTAACGCTCGCTCACCGCCGGGTGTCAAGGCACGAGAACCGGTTCGCAACGGACATCGGTCCTGACCGAATTCGCGATGAAGCACGCCCGGTGCGCGGCTTCGTGCATGGCATTCAACGCGTCTTCCGTAGGCGATCGCTCCCCCGAAAAGCGGGTTTCAGGCCGTAGCGTAACGCGGGTGATTGCGACGCGGCCTTCCGGATTCTTCTCCATCACGCCCACCGCGTGATCAACGTAGCAGTCGACTCGAAACCCGCGTTTGGCGGCGATGGAAAGAAACCAGAGCATGTGGCAACTCGAAAGCGAAGCCACGAATGCCTCTTCCGGATCCACGGCCGAAGGGTCGGAACAGGGCGGCGGCACCACATGGGGCGATGACGACGCAGAGATCTCCGCGCCGCCATCGAAGACCCAGGCGTGAGTTCTGCTGTAGCGGTTATCGGTGAAGGGCTCTTCGTGGCGCTGCCACCGGATTTCTGCGGTGTACTCGGCCATGGGCATCTCCTGTCGTGCCTGCGATCATCGTGAACTTGGCTGGCCGGCGGCACGCCGCAAGCGCCGGAATGCGCCTTGCCAGCCCGGCGGCAATCCCACCCGTTAGCAGCCGGCGAGTGTTCTGGATTGGCGAATGGTAGCGCAGGCGCCGTGGACGCCCGCTTGCAAGAACGGATGCAGCCCATCGGTGGTGGGTCGTGAGCGCAACTTTATAGGCGCGTTTTACCCTGCGTTCGCGACCGGCGTACCCAGTCGCTTGAATCACCGTTCACCGGGTGGCCGCCGGGAATGCCCGGCAGGCGTGCTTGGGGTGTAACCGTTCACCGCTGCGCGACGAACTAACCATTAGCCGCCGAGCTGTCTGCCTCGCCGCACGCCGGCCTCGCCAATCCGATCACGTCCATGGGCCTCCTCTTATGACCTCCCGCGCTCCCTTCGCTGCCGCCCTCCTCGCCGCCATGGCTGCGGCCGTCCCCACCGCGAGCCTGGCAGCCTGCGAAGCACGCAGCGGGCCTACGACGGCAGCGCTGGTCGAGCTGTACACCTCCGAGGGATGCTCGAGCTGTCCGCCAGCAGACCGGGCGCTGCGCCGCATTCGCGAAGTTGCAGGTGCCACGGCCACCGTGGTACCACTCGCGCTGCATGTCGACTACTGGGACGGGATCGGCTGGAAGGACCCATTCTCGAAGCCGGCATTCGGAACGCGCCAAAGCCGGCTTGTCCATCTCAACCAGCACGCCGTCGTTTACACCCCGCACTTCTTCGTCGGCGGGATGGAGCTCGGTGGGTCGGGAATGCTGGGCGACGAGGTTCGCCGGCAGAACGTCCGCCCGGCTCGGGCGGACATCCAAATCAAGGCCGACCTCACCCCAAGCGGTACGCTGGTCGTCGACGTCGAGGCCACGACTCACGGCAGCGTCGAGCCGGCTGCGCTGTACCTGGCCGTGACGGAAAGTGGTCTCGAGTCGAAGGTCACGCGCGGCGAAAACGCGGGCAGCACCCTCGCGCACGATCATGTCGTGCGGGAATGGATCGGCCCCATTCGTCTGGCTGCTGGCGCTCTGCGAACACGGCGCGAAGTTGCGATACCGGCGACATGGAGCTCCACCCGGTTGAACGTCGTTGGCTTTGTCGAAGACGAAACAACGGGCGGTGTTCTTCAAGCGATCAGTGCGGGCAACTGCGCCAAGTCGTGACAACAGGTTCGAGATAGGCGCACGCCGTGCCGGCGCGCGATCCGCGGAATATTTTCGCCACGCCAGAATTCAACGATGCGCCTCGCGCGCGACGCCTGGAGATACCTCGCGAAAGCGCGCCATGTTGAACTCGGACCGACCGGGGACGGCCCGGGTTGCCGCACGGTGCCCGTTCGTCACCGTCATGCTGATCGCGCTCGCTTTGATGCTCACCAGAGGCAACGCGCTCGCCCAGGCCATCGATGCTGCATCCTACGACGTGCTGCTCCACTCGCATGTCGAGAACGGCGTCGTCAACTACGCTGGATTCCAGGATGGCGTCGCATTCAAGGACTACGTAGCAGCCCTGGCGGGACCCGCAGAGCTCATAACCCACGCCGAACGGGTCGCCTACAACATCAACGCCTACAATGCGTTGGCGATCCAGGGGATCCTCGACGGCTTGTCGCCCTCTTCGCTGCTCGGCCGCCTGCGATATTTCAAGCTCCAGGAATGGCCACTCGACGGCCGCGCGATCTCGCTGTACGACCTGGAGCACGCGGTGCTGCGCCCGCTCGGCGAGCCGCGGATCCATTTTGCGATCGTCTGCGCCTCGAAATCGTGTCCGTTCCTGCGTTCAGAGACCTACACCGCGACCCGCCTGGAGGAACAACTCGACGCGCAGGCGCGGGCTTTTGTCAACGATCCCTCCCACAACCGGTTCGACAAAACTACCAGGACTGCACACCTATCGGAAATCTTCAAATGGTTCGACGAGGATTTTCGAGCCGGCGGCTCGGTGCAGAAATACCTTGCCCAATACGTCAGCGATACGGACATCGCGAAGGATCTGGCACAAAATGGCTACAACGTCGAATGGATACCCTACAACTGGACACTGAACGGCACGCGTCCGCGGAACTGACTGGCGCCAACACGCTACGGCTGCTCGCGGCCGCGCCCGCCGATTTCTCCGGGCTAACGCTCGAACCCGGGCGGCACGAGGCG
>JBDUCE010000389.1:0-3244 GCA_040003635.1 Betaproteobacteria bacterium | reverse complement strand
TGAAGATCGCGGTGGATTGCGGCAACGGGGTCGCCGGAGCGTATGCGCCGACACTTTACCGGCGCCTCGGGTGCGAGGTCGAGGAGCTTTTCTGTGAAGTGGACGGAACGTTTCCCAACCATCACCCCGATCCCTCGCAGCCGAAGAATCTTGTCGATCTCATCAAGGTGTTGGCGCGAGGAGGGCATGAGCTCGGTCTCGCCTTCGACGGTGACGGCGACCGCCTGGGAGTCGTGACCCGCGAGGGCCACATCATCTATTCGGATCGGCAATTGATGCTGTTCGCCGCCGACATGCTGGCGCGCGAGCCCGGCGCCACGGTGATCTACGACGTGAAGTCGACCCGCAACCTGAAGCGCTGGATCGAGCAGCACGGCGGTGTGCCCTTTCTGTGGAAGACGGGGCACTCCCTCATCAAGGCGAAGATGAAGGAGCTCGGCGCAGCGCTCGCGGGCGAGATGAGCGGCCATACCTTTTTCAAGGAGCGCTGGTACGGCTTCGATGATGGCCTCTACGCCGGCGCGCGGCTGCTCGAAATCCTGTCGCGGCATGACGATTCCTCCGCGGTCCTCGACGCGCTGCCCGATGCGCTGTCGACCCCGGAGATCACCATCGAATGCGCCGAAGGTGAGCACCATGCGCTGATTGCGGAGCTCGCTGCCACGGCGAAGTTTCCCGGCGCCACCGCGCTCATCCGCATCGACGGGCTCCGGGTGGAATATCCGGACGGCTTCGGCCTGGCCCGCGGCTCCAATACCACGCCGGTCATCGTGTTGCGGTTCGAGGCCGACAACCCGCAGGCCATCGAGCGCATCAAGGGCGAATTCAGGCGGGTGCTCAATGCGATCAAGCCCGGCATCGAGATTCCGTTCTGAACGCGCGATGATCACCCTCGCCGATATCGAGGCTGCAAGAAAGCGGATCGCCGGCGGCGTCTATCTCTCGCCCTGCGTCGAGTCGATCCCGCTGTCGGAGCTCACCGGCGCGCACATCTATTGCAAGCTCGATTACCTGCAGCGCACCGGGAGCTTCAAGGAACGCGGGGCGCGCAACGCCCTTCTGCTGCTCACACCGGAACAGCGCAAGCGCGGTGTGATCGCCGCCTCGGCCGGCAACCACGCGCAGGGCATTGCCTATCACGGCAGCCTCCTCGGCATTCCGACCACGGTGGTGATGCCCCAGTTCGCAGCGCTGATCAAGGTCACCAATTGCCGGCAGCTCGGCGCCACCGTCGTGCTGCACGGTCGCGATCTCTCCGAAGCGCGCGAGGAGGCCGAGGCGATCGCGCGACGCGAAGGGCTCACCTTCATCCATCCCTTCGACAACACCGATGTGATTGCCGGCCAAGGCACCATGGCGCTCGAGATTCTGGAGCAGACGCCGGAGGTGGAGGCCGTGGTGATCCCCGTCGGCGGCGGTGGCCTGATCGCCGGCATCGGCACCGCGATCAAGGGCTTGCGTCCGGAGGTGGCGGTGGTCGGGGTCGAGCCGGAGCATGCAGCATGTCTCGCCGCCGCCTTCGCTGCCGAGCGGCCGACGTCGATCACCCTCGCGCCGACGTTGGCCGACGGCCTGGCGGTGCCGCAGGTTGGCGAGCATCCGTTCGCGGTGCTGCGGCGGGTGGTCGACCAACTGGTGGTGGTGGACGAAGCGAGTATCGCGCTCGCCATCCTGCGCCTGGTGGAGCTCGAGAAGAGCGTGGTCGAAGGTGCCGGCGCCACGCCTCTGGCCGCCTTCCTCGCCGGCAAGCTGGACAACCTCAAGGGCAAGTGCGTCGTGCTGACCCTGTGCGGCGGCAATATCGATCTCACGATGCTCGACCGCGTGATCGAGACCGGCCTCGTGGCGGATGGGCGGCTCGCCCGCTTTTCGGTTTCCATCAGCGACCGCCCGGGCGGGCTCGCGCGTCTTGCCGAAGTCATTGCCGGCGCCGGCGCCAGCATCAAGGAAATCGTGCATGACCGCGCGTTTTCCGGACCCGATCTTTCCGCCGTGCGGGTGGTGTGCGTGGTCGAGACCACCGGCCATCATCATGTGCGGCAACTGCACGACGCCCTGGCGCAAAATGGCATGACAGTAGTCGGTTGACGACAGCCGGGATGGGGCGGCCGGAAGCGGTGCCTTCAGACGACTCCCACGACAATGCGCCTGACACCTGGAACCCACGCCCATGCACAATACTGAAAGTCCGAGACTGCTTGCTGGAATCGCGCGCTCTACAGCCCTTCGCTACGGTCTCGCCGCGCTGCTTGCGCTGATTACCGCCGCGGCAGTGCCATTGGCCATCGGGCAGACATGGCCCGTCAAGACGGTGCGGGTGATTGCGGTATTCCCACCCGGCGGCTCGGTCGATCAGGTGGCGCGCATTCTTGCCCACCAGCTGACGCTGCAGACCGGCCAGCAATTCATCGTCGACAACCGCGGCGGCGCCTCGGGCTCGATCGGCACCGCGGCCGTCGCCAAGGCCGATGCCGATGGGTACACGCTAGGGCTCGTCTTCGATACCCATGCCGCCAATCCCTCGCTGATCGCGAACCTGCCGTTCGACACCACGCGCGATCTCACGCCGCTCATGCTCGTGGGCACCGGCGGCATGGCGCTGGTCACGCACGTGAGCCAGCCCTACAAGTCGTTCCGCGACGTCGTCGCTGCGGCCAAGGCCAAGCCCGGCAGTGTGTCTTACGGCACCATTGGCGCCGGGAGCATTGGACACCTCGCGATGACGCAGCTTGGCAACCAGCTCGGGGTCGAGTTCAATCACATTCCTTACCGCGGCGGTGGTCCGCTGATGAACGACGCCATCGGCAATCAGGTGCCGCTCGCCATCGGATCGGTCTTTCTGGTAAGCCCGCATGTCGCGTCGGGGCGCGTGCGCGCCATCGCGGTGACATCGGCCAAGCCGGACCGGAAGCTTCCGGGCGCCGAGCCGATCGGGAGCCAGGGCGCGCCCGGCTTCGAGGCGTACACATGGTGGGGCGTATTCGGGCCCGCCAACATGCCGCCGACGTTGGCCGGGCGCATCTACGAGGAGCTCGCCAAGGCGGTCAAGTCCCCCGATGTGGTGGAGAAGCTTTCGGCGCAAGGCATCGAAGTTCTCGGAGCGCCCCTGGACCAGCTCGACGCGTTCGTACGCAAGGAAATTCCGCGGTGGGCAAAGGTGATCAAGGACAACAACATCAAAGCCGGCGACTAGTGGGCTGTAACGCCCGATTCGGTAGTGAACGAAGTGGTATGGCGCCGCGAT
>JBDUCE010000388.1:0-3247 GCA_040003635.1 Betaproteobacteria bacterium | reverse complement strand
GGCCCTCGCGCCAAGCAAGAAACGTACTGTCTGTTACAACCCGAGTTTAATCATCGTCTTGTTTTCGAAGACGATGGTAAGCCGCGCAGCCACTGTAAACAAACCCGACGCCTTCTCCCCGGCAGTCGGGTGGGGCGCGGTGGCGCTAGGCCTCAGTCGTTCGCACCGGACGCGGGCCGGTGTCCGTCCCACCCCTTGGGAATCGATGCCAGCAGCCGCTGGGTGTAGGGCTCGCGCGGATGCAGGTAGATCTCGTCGGAGCCGGCGATTTCGATGATCTCGCCCGCATTCATCACCATGATCTGGTCGGAGATGTATTTCACCACCGCGAGATCATGCGAAATGAAGATGTAGGAGAGATGATATTCGTCCTGCAGGTCCTGCAGGAGGTTCAACACCTGCGCCTGCACCGATACATCGAGCGCCGACACCGATTCGTCGCAGATGAGAATGTCCGGTTTCATCGTGAGGCAGCGTGCGATGGCGATCCGCTGGCGCTGGCCCCCGGAGAACTCGTGCGGATACTTGTAGAACGAAGCTTCCGGCAGTCCCACGCGACCCAGGAGCTCGAAGGCATGATCGGTGCGTTCCTGCGACGTCCTGCCGATGCCGTGGATCTCCATCGGCTCGGTCAGGATCTGGCCGACGATGAATCGTGGGTTGAGGGATGCGTACGGATTCTGGAAGATGATCTGGATGCGCCGCTTGTACGCCATGAACTCCGAGGCCGACATGCGAAAGAGATCACGGCCCTCGAAAATTGCTTCGCCGGAGGACGCTTCGTGTAGCCGCATCAGCGTGAGGCCCACCGTGGTCTTGCCCGAGCCCGACTCGCCGACGAGCCCCAGTGTCTTGCCCTTGGGCAGGTTGAACGACACGTTTTTCACCGCCTCGAACTTACGCCGTCCGAAAAGTCCTTCGCGCGAATAGAAGTTCTTGCCGAGGTTTCGCACCTCCAGCAGGATGGCGTCATCGGGAGAAATGCCCCTCTTGCGCTCCGGTAGCTGGTCTGCGCGCTCTGGATGTCCGCTTAGGAAATCGTCGATGACGGGCAGGCGCGCGAGGCGCTTGTCGAGCCGCGGCCGGCATTTGAGCAACGCCTGGGTGTAACTGTCCCGCGGATTCTCGAAGATCTGCCGCGCGGATCCCTGCTCGCGAATTTCCCCGCTTCGCATCACTACAACGTAATCGGCGATCTCTCCGACCACCGCGAGATCGTGGGTGATGAAAAGCACCGACATCTGATGCTTGCGCTGCAACGCGGCGATCAGGTCGAGGATCTGCTTCTGTATCGTTACGTCCAGTGCGGTGGTGGGCTCGTCCGCGATCAAAAGCTTCGGCTCGCAGGCGATGGCCATCGCGATCATGACCCGTTGCTGCTGTCCTCCCGACATCTGCGACGGAAACGCATTGATCTTGTATTCCGGGTCCGGAATGCCGACCTCATCCAACAATTCGATCGCGCGCCGCCGGGCCTGGCTGGCCCTCATGCCGCGATGCAGGCGGAGCACCTCGGTCAGCTGAAACCCGACCGTGAACACCGGGTTGAGTGACGTCATCGGCTCCTGGAAGATCATCGAGATGTCGGCGCCGCGCAGCTCGCGAAGCTCGCCGGCGGATAGCTCCAGCAGGTTGCGTCCGCCGTACATGATGCGGCTCGCCGTATCGACGATCGAATTCTCCGGCGGCAGCAAGCCAAGCATTGCCAGGGCCGTCACCGACTTGCCGCTGCCGGATTCGCCGACCAGCGCCATCGTGGTGTTGCGGGGAATGTCGAAGCTCACCCCGCGCAATGCTTCGAACGTGGTGTCGCGATCCAGGCGGAAGGCGACCCGAAGGTTGCGGATGCTGATCAGTGGATCGGCAGACGACGCGGGCATCGTTGCCTCGATGCTCACACGCCGGCCCTGCCCTTGAGCTTGGGATCGAGCGCGTCGCGCAATGCGTCGGTGAAGAGGCTGAAGGCCGTCACCAGTATCGCCATCGCAGTACCGGCCGCCGCAAGCTGCCACCATTTGCCGAGGATCAGCTCGTTCTGCGCCTCGTTCAGCATCGAGCCCCAGGACACCACGTCGACCGGGACGCCAAAACCGAGGAACGACAGGATGACCTCGGACTTGATGAATGCCACCACCAGGATCGAAAGCTGCACCAGCACCACGTGGCTGACATTGGGCAGGATATGCACGAACATCCGTCGCGCGTTCGAGGCCCCGATGGCATCGGCGGCCTGCACGTATTCGCGCGCCTTGTGCTTGAGGTACTCGCCGCGCACCAGCCGGAACACCCCGGTCCATCCCGTGAGGCCGAGGATCAGGATGATGGTCAGCGTGCCCTTTTGCTGCAGCACCGCGGCCACGGCGAGAATCAGCAGCAGGTAGGGGATCGAGCTGAAGACACTGTAGAACCAGTTGAAAAAATCATCGACCCATCGGCCGTAGTAGCCGGCGAAGGCACCCATCACCGTGCCGAGAAACGTCGCCACCGCTGCAGCCGCAAGGCCGACGAAGATGGACGTTTGCGAGCCCTTGATGGTCTTCTTGAGCACGTCGCGGCCCCACTTGTCACCGCCAAAAGGGAGTGTTGCCGCGCGCGCCTCCGCGGCCGGGGCCGGCCCTCGCTTCGCCGCACCGGCCTTGATGTCGGCCATGACGTCGGCGAGCGGGTCCACCGACTGTTCGTTGGCACCGGCAGCGCCTGCGTCGGTGCCGTCCGCCGCCGCAGCGCCGGGCGGCGTCGCGCCGCCACGCAACTCGCGGATCACGTCCGCCAATGGATCGACTACGCTCGATTTGAATTCGCTGGCGGGCGTCGCCGGCGTCGCGCCGGGCGCGGCCGGCGTGCCGCCGGGAACGCCCGCTTCACCCGGCCCCGCAAAGGTGGGCGGGGCGTAGTTCACGCCGACCTCGCGCGACCAATCCTGGGCGATGAGACCGGTACCGGACAGGATCATCATGACCACGAAGGCGAGCACGACGGCAAGCGACACCATCCCGACATGATCGGATTGCAGGCGCTTCCACGCGAGCGCCCACAAGCCGGGAGAAATGGTATGCGGGACCTCGTGCGGGCGCGGCAGCGCGACGGTGCTCATTGAACGACCCCCTTGGCGCTGCGCGCCTTCCCCCCGCGGGGGAGCGAGCACCTTGGGAGCGGCCCGGCGGTGCTCATTGAACGACCCCCTTGGCGCTCCGCGCCTTCCCCCCGCGGGGGAGCGAGCACCTTGGGAGCGGCCCGGCGGTGCTCA
>JBDUCE010000387.1:0-3267 GCA_040003635.1 Betaproteobacteria bacterium | reverse complement strand
GGCCGTTCATGAACAGGACGTATCCCGCCACCGCGTAAACGTCGTCGTTCGACAGGGACTGCGGCGCGTTCAGCGGCATCGCGCGGCGGATGTAATCGAACAGAGTCGTGGCGTAGGGCCAGTAACTGCCGACCGTCTTGATCGGTTTGGCCGTATTCAGGGTGCCCGCACCCCCTACCAACCGATCGGCGATACCTCCTTCGCCCTTGGCGCCGTGGCAGGCCGCACATTGCGCGCCGAACAGCTCACTTCCGCGACCGATGGTGCCGCTGCCGCGCGGAAGATTTTTACCGTCGGGCGCGATGTCGATATTCCAGCCGGTGATTTCGGCGGCGCTCGCCGGGCGTCCAAGGCCGTAAGGCGCTTGCGCTGCCGCCGGCAGACCCCACGCCAGCGCCCAAAGAACGCAGGCTGCCATGCCGAGATTAAGTGTTGGCATTCGATACCTCGCCGCCCGCATCGATGCGCCATGGCTGAATCGCGTTGTTGTGGTAGAACGAATTCTCACCGCGTACCGCGAGCAGTTCGGCAAACGTCGGTTGCACGTAGCCGGTCTCATCCGTCGCGCGGCTCTGTATGACCGCAGCCTTGCCATCCCAACGCCACGGCAACCGAAAGCGGGTGATCGCGCGGGTCAGCACCGGCTCCTGCAGCGTCGCCGCCTTCCAGCTCTTCCCGCCGTCGACGGAGACATCGACGCGCGCTATCTTGCCGTGACCGCTCCACGCGATGCCGGTGATCTCGTGAAATCCGGGCTGCTTGATCTGCTGGCCTCCGGAAGGCGAAGTAATGATGGACTTCGCCTCCATGTAAAACGTGAACTCGCGCGCGGTGCCATCCGGCATGAGGTCGGTGTACTTCGATGTTTCCTCCCGCGTGTATCCCGGCGCGTCGGTTATCTTGAGTCGACGCAGCCACTTCACGTTCATGTTGCCTTCGAACCCCGGCAACAGGAGCCGCACCGGATAACCCTGCTGCGGCCGCAGCCGTTCTCCATTCTGGCTGTAGGCCAACATCGCGTCGTCAAGGCATTTGTCGAGCGGGATGCTGCGGGTCATCGCTGCCGCGTCGGCACCTTCGGCAATGACCCACTTGGCGCCCGCCTGCAGCCCGACCTCTTCCAGCACCCGCTTCAGCGGTACGCCGGTCCATTCGACACAGCTTACCAAGCCCATGAGATCGGAAGCCGTCTTGCCGTACGGCCTGGTGTAGACGGGATTTCCCGAGCATTCGAGAAAATGAATGCGCGACTCCGAGGGAAACCGGCGGATATCCTCCATGGAAAACACCAGAGGATTGTTCACCATGCCGTGCACCACGAGTCGATGCTGCGCCGGATCGATGGTGGGTATGCCGCCATGATGACGCTCGTAGAACAGGCCGTTCGGAGTGATCATCCCGTCTAGGTCCTGCAGCGGGGTGCGGCTTGCCGATGAAATGTATTGCGCCTGGTTCTTGGGCACGTTGCGCACTACCTTGCTCTCGAACGAGGAGGGCGTGCCATAGAGCTCGCTGCCCACGGGCGCACCGGGCGACTTCATCCAGTCCGGCACATTGGGTGGCAGGTTCCCGGTCGGCTGGGCAAGCGTCTGCGCTGCCGCTTCCCCGCCGGCGACCACCGCGGCGACAGAACCCAGCAACGCACCGCCGTCACGCAGGAACCGTCGACGAGGCAACAGCGCGGCATCTTTCAACGGGGTGTCAGCGTCTGGTATGAGCTTGGCGGTCATGACACAGCCTCCACGTCCTGTTGATGATTAGCGAATCACGCGTTGAATCACGCGTTATTTGCCTGCCGCCTGCGCGTAACTCGCATTGACCACGGTCGAATAATCCGGCAGGGTCTTCTCGATCTGCTTTTGCGACAACTGGAATTCCGCCGTCGCCGCCAGCGCCTTGGCGGCTACACCGTTCTTGCCGCCCCCGAGCCACTTGCTGTTTTGTTCCGCGACGGTTGGAAAGCGATAAAGACCCATGCCGCTCGGCACGTCCTCGGGCTTGGCGCCCGACCATTTGGCGACAGCCTTGACCTCGGCCGAGTCGGACGTCCATTTGGCCTTGTTGGTGCGATAGTTTTCGTCGGATTTGGCGAGGATCTTGACGAATGCCACCATGAAGTCGCGATGGTCCTTGGCCCAGTTCTTGTTGACGACGTAGCCATCGAACGTGGCCTTGCCGGTTTCTGCGGAAAGCTTGCCGGAGGTAAGGATCACCTTGCCGTCCTTTTTCACTTCGGCCAGCACCGGGTCCCAGATGTAGGTGGCCTGGATGTCGCCGCGCTGCCATGCGGCGCGTACTTCGGGCGGGCGCATGTTGAGAATCTGCACGTCGGCGGGATTGATCTTGGCCTGCTCCAGCGCGACCATGGTGTGGAAGTGCGTGGTCGAATTGAAGGGCATGGCGATCTTCTTTCCTTTGAGATCCGCCACCGAATTGATGCCCGATCCATTCTTGGCCACGAGCGCCTCGGCGTCGCCGATGTCATCGAGGATCCAGAAGAGCTCGAGCGGCTCGCCGCGCGAGACCGCGGCAGCGATGCCGGCCGAGCCGACCTCGCCGACCTGCACTGCGCCCGACGCCATCGCCTTGATGACTTCGCCGCCACCGCCGAACTGTTTCCAGTTGACCTTGTAGCCGGTCGTCTTCTCGAGCTCCTTCGCTTCCTGCGCCATGCGATAGGGAACGACCATGTCCTGGTAGGCAATGGTGACTTCCTTTTGCGCCCAGGCGGGGGCGGCCGCGAACGCCGCCAGTAGCGCTGCTGCGAACCATCGTTGCATGCGAATCTCCCTCGTTTCAAATGACAGTCAGCCCGGACCGGGCAACTGAAGCGACTACCCGCGGCGCGATCGATCGTCGCTCGCCGCGGGCACCTAAACCGTGGCGAGCGTCTTGCGCAGGATCTCGGCTATCCGGTCGATGTGCTCTTTCCCGGCAATGAGCGGTGGCGCAATGATCAAGGCGTCACCGGTGGCCTTGAGATGCAGGCCATTGTCGAACAACTTCTTTTGCAGCGCATGACCGCGCTTGCCGGGCGCGCCGTCGGAGGCGACGTCGATCGTGCCGAACATGCCGTACCCGCGGAGGTCAGTGACAATGCCGATGTCCTGCAATGAATACAGCGCGTCCAGAAAGTAAGGCGAGAGTGCCTGGCCGCGCTCGAACAGACCCTCGCTGCGATACAGGTCGAGCGTCGCCAGCCCGGCGGCGCAAGCGGCGGGATGGCCGGAGTAGGTGTAGCCGTGGAAGAACTCGATCGCGCCGTCG
>JBDUCE010000386.1:0-3272 GCA_040003635.1 Betaproteobacteria bacterium | reverse complement strand
CGGATGCCCATCCAATGGGTGAATCGCCCCAATTCGGATTTCCGCGGTTTTTCGGGCCGTATCGTGGGCGGCGGCGTGCGTCCCGGCGATCGCATCCGCGTTCTTCCTTCCGGCAAGGTGAGTACGCTCGCGCGCATCGTGACGCACGACGGTGATCTCGACCATGCGGTGGCCGGCCAATCGATCACCATCACGCTCGCCGACGAGATCGACATCAGCCGCGGCGACATGCTCGCCGCCGTCGCGTCGCCGGCCAGCATCGCTGACCAGGTCCAGGCGATGATTATCTGGATGCACGAGGAGGAGATGCTGCCGGGGCGCTCCTACCTGCTCAAGATCGGGGCAAAAACCGTCGGCGCGACCATCGCCACCCCGAAGTACAAAGTCAACGTCAATACCCTCGAGCATCTGGCGGCGCGGACCCTGCATCTGAACGAGATCGGCGTCTGCAATATCAACCTCGACCAGCCGATCGCCTTCGATCCTTACGCGCAAAACCGCGACACCGGCGGCTTCATCCTGATCGACCGGTTGACCGGCAACACCATCGGCGCAGGACTGCTCCACTTTGCGCTGCGGCGGTCACAGAATATCCACTGGCAGGCGATCGACGTCGGCAAGGAAGCACACGCGCTGCTCAAAGGGCAGCAGCCGTGCATCGTGTGGGTGACGGGTCTCTCCGGGGCCGGCAAGTCGACCATCGCCAATCTCGTCGAAAAGAAGCTCCACGCGCGGGGCCGCCATACGTATCTGCTCGATGGCGACAACGTCCGGCATGGGCTCAACAAGGATTTGGGCTTCACCGAAGCCGACCGCGTGGAGAATATCCGCCGCGTCGCCGAAGTCGCGCGGCTGATGGTGGATGCGGGCCTGATCGTCCTGGTGTCTTTCATTTCGCCGTTTGCCGCCGAACGCAGAATGGCGCGCGCGCTGGTAACGCCGGGTGAATTCTGTGAAGTGTTCGTGGACACACCGCTCGACGTCGCGG
This sequence comes from Betaproteobacteria bacterium, assembly GCA_040003635.1. Taxonomy (GTDB): domain Bacteria; phylum Pseudomonadota; class Gammaproteobacteria; order Burkholderiales; family Casimicrobiaceae; genus CAIWHR01. The sequence continues at coordinate 2,284 of JBDUCE010000386.1, read as the reverse complement.
AGGAACGCGACCCCAAGGGGTTCTACAAGAAAGCGCGGCGCGGCGAGCTCAAGAATTTCACCGGCATCGATTCTCCCTATGAGCGCCCGGAAAATCCCGAGATCCGGATCGATACCACGCGCACGGCACCGGAAGAGGCCGCAGAGATGATTGTGGCGCATCTCATTGCGGCGGGTGTTCTCGATTCCCCATAGATTGGGAAGAAGACGCGGCAAAACATCCAGCACGGCGGGTAAGTGCTTGTGGCAAGAAGTGTCCAACGAGGTAAAATTCGGCAACGCAGCGTGCAAGGTTGGCACGGCGAAATCCAGTGAGCCCGTATGCAGCGCTCGATCCTGTTCATCACCCTCGACTCCTGCCGCTACGACGCATTTGTCGAGGCCAAGGCGCCAAATCTCAAGGCGATCGGGCCACTGGTGCGTGCGCATGCGCCTTCGCATTTCACCTTCGGCTCCCATGCGGCGTTCTTCATGGGTTTCACGCCAGGAGACGCCTCGCGACGCGAGCCGTTCGTGAATCCCAAGTACGGCAAGATCTTCCGCATGGAGGGCGGCGGGGGCCCCGGCGTCTTGCCTCCGTACATGAACCTCAAGGGCCGGAACATCATCGACGGCCTCAAGAATGCCGGCTACCGCACCATCGGCTCAGGCGCCGTCGGCTGGTTCAATCCCGAGCGGCCGACCGGTCGCGTGTTGAGCGCCGACTTCGACATGTTTGGCTTCGCCGGCGGCCAGGCAGTCAAGCGCCAGCTCGCGTGGATCAACGACGCGTTGCTGAAGTTCAAGCCCGACGCCCCAGCCTTCGTTTTCCTGAATGTGGCCGAAACGCATGTGCCGTACTGGCACGAGGGCGCGGCCTGGGATGCCACCTACAACCCCGCAGTGCCGTTTGGCACCAATAACAGTGCGGCCGAAGCAAGACGGCGGCAGATTGCCTGCATCGAATATTGCGACGCCGCGCTCTCACCCCTGCTGGAGCGTTTCGCCGACGGTACGGTCATCGTTTGCGCGGACCATGGCGACTGCTGGGGCGAAGATGGATTGTGGGAGCACGGCGTCGCGCACGCGAAGACGCTGGAAGTGCCGTTGCTTTTCCGTCTCGCCGCGACAGCGTAGCAGTGAGACGAGGCGACGTTGGCGGGGTGGCATTTTGCGTTCGCCCGGATACCCGCTAACGAGCGCGTAGACTTCTGGTTGATGACGTTCCGGCCGCGATGTTGTGCGGTCGATCGGGCCACGAGCCCGGGACATTGGAGGCGACATGACCGACATCGACCGATCGAAGCCCACCGAAGAAGGCGAGCGCCGGTATCCACCCGACGGGTTTCACCCCGGCTTCGCGGACATCCGGGTCGCGTGCACGTGTGGACCTGCCTGCCCCGACCCATGCAACGGCCACTGCGGTTGCCTGGCGTGCGAGCATTCCCTTTCGGACGCACTGGAATAGAGCGATGAACGGCCTACCCGCGGTGTTAGCCTGCGTGGCAATGTCGGTCGCGTTTGCTGCGAACGCCGACGCCGTATACAAATGCACGGATCAAAACGGTCGCGTGGAATTTCGCGATTGGCCTTGCATCGGGGAGACGGGCGGCGAAGTGACGGTCCGGCCAAACGTCGTGCGGGAGATCGATCAAACCGCAGCGGCGGAGGCCGGCAAAGTCATCAGCGAGCGCCTCGCGGCACGAGCGAAGGTGGATGAAGCCGACCGCGTCGCGCGTATCACGGCGCAAGCGGACGCCGCGCCAGTGGAGCCCTATGTTGCGCCGCAGCCGTATGCATACCCATACGCCTACGTTTCGCGGCCACGCCCTCAGCGGGGTCACGTCGCTGTGCCCGTCAGGTCACCGGCGAGAACCGTCCCGCTGAAGAAGCAGCGCGAACGTTAGCGAGGCCATGCAGCAATGGCTTTCGCCGCGGTGTGCGCGAAAAGGCACGGGCGCCGTGCAAAGGTAGCATCGGGCAAGTGACGCCACAGGAGCGGGTTTTAGGGAAAAGCGATGGGGTGGCTGACGGGACTCGAACCCGCGACAACCGGAATCACAATCGAAAAAGTGGGGTTATTGCGTTCCGTAAGCGATTGATTGCAAAGAAACCGAGCTGACCGGAAATCGTCAAAAACCACCACAACCGGGCACAAAACCGGGCACACCGAGCACAATACTGGATGAAACCCTGGCTCGAGTAACATCTGGCGGGCGAATGCGCCTGGGAACCGGGAGAAGCTCGTGTCTGAAAACCGCCAGCCACGGTGGAGTGTCGAGCTGGGACTTATTTCGAGCGACGAG
>JBDUCE010000385.1:0-3276 GCA_040003635.1 Betaproteobacteria bacterium | reverse complement strand
TCCCTACCGTCACGCAGTCACCCCGTCCGAGCTCCGCAAGCGCAGGAGGAGTGGCCCGCCGCACTATCGACGAAGCGTGGCGCCGCCGTGATCTACCACGGCACGCCGGGGAAGTTCATTTTGCCGTTCGCATATTCCTTCGGCCACACCACCACGACTTTCTTGCCCTGGTGCTGGCCCATGCGGTGGGAAAAATTCGGGTTGTCGCCCTTCTCGTCGAATTGCACTTTGCCGATGAGGGTGTCCTTGCTCGATTTGCGCAGCTCGCTGGCAATACCGCCCGACTTGAGTGTTCCGGCATCGTACGCACGCGCGATGGCATCGAAAAGAAGTTGCGATTGCACGTAGCCGAACTGCCCCAGGTAATCGGGCTCCTTGCCATAGAGCTTCTTGTACGTGTCGGCAAAATCCTTCCCGTCCGGCGTCGTGAATTCCGCGGGGAACGGGAGCAGCGCCGTGCCGTAGATGTTGGGCATCAGGTCGGGAAAGTCTTCCTCCATCTTCGAGGTCGCCAGCGACCATACCCCGACCATCGCCTTGACGTCGGGCTTCAGCACGCGGGCGGCACGCACGATGCCCACGTAATCGTTTTCATATCCCGACATGGCGATGACATCCGGCTTGTCCTGCAGCTTGATCTTGTTGATGATCGGCTTGAAATCGCTGATCGCCGGATCGAACGAATGCATGGTGACTTTGACGCCCTTGGCGGCGAGCGCCTTCTCGACGTCCTTGGCGAGATCGGCGGTCGCTTCCTTGGTGAGATAGACGATCGAGACGTTCTTGGCGCCCATGTCCGAGAGGAGCCCGACCATGGCCCTCGAGTAGCCCGCGGTATTGTTGATCCGGAAGAACGTCTTTAGGCCCCGCTGGGTGAGCGCCTCGTCCACCCCGCCCGAGGTGATGTAGACCAGGCCCGCCTTGTTTGCCGCGTCGGATGCCGGGCCGATGTTGCCGGAGCCATAACCGCCGGTGATCGCGATCACGTTTTGGGAGGCGAGCTTTTCCACCGCGGCGATCGCCTTGGCCGGCGACGATTCGTCGTCGATGGTGATGAGCCTGATACGGTGCTTGCCATTTTTTCGATTGAAGACCTCGGCGGCGACATTGATGCCCTCGCTCATGCCGGTGCCCACCCGCGCCAGCGCGCCGGAAAGCGGCGTTTCGACGCCCACGACGAACTCCTCCGTCAACGCCGGTGTGGCAAGGCCCAGCAACCACGCGCCCGCGATCGCCAGCACCGCCCGGTCAATAATTGTTCGGTTCATGCATGCCTCCTTCGGCCATCATTCGCAATTGATGCTTCAGTATCTTTCCCGTCGCCGATGCGGGGAGCTTCGATAGTATGACAATTTCGGCCGGCCGCTTGTAAGGAGCGAGGCGGGGTGCGGCAAACTGCGCGAGCTCCGGCGCCGTCGCGCGCTGGCCGGATCCGAGCTCCACAAAGGCGATGACCTCTTCGTTGCCGGGCACCTTGCGGCCGATCACGGCCGAATGGCTGATGGCGGGATGGGCATTGAGCACGGCCTCGACTTCCGCTGGGTAAACGTTGAATCCGGAGCGGATGATGAGCTCGCTCTTGCGCCCGACAATGAAGAGCGCGCCGTCGCTTTCGCGCCGCGCGATATCGCCGGTGCGCAACCAGCCCTCCCCGTCGATCGCCTGCGCGGTCAACGCGGCATCGCGATAATATCCCAGCATGACGTTGGGTCCGCGCACCAGGACCTCGCCGGCGCCGCCCTCGCGGACGTCGCCGCCGCCCGCGTCCACCACCCGCACGGCCACACCCGGCAGCACCATTCCGACCGAGCAATCGGTGCGGGGCGCATCGATCCGCGTCTGGGTGACAGTCGGCGAGGATTCGGTCAGGCCGTAACCGTTATGCAGCGTCAGGCCGAAGACGCGTTCCACTTCCGCCTTGAGCTCCGGATCGAGCGGCGACCCGCCCGCGTACAGGAAGCGCAAGGCCGGCGCGACGCAGGGCCGGTCGAGTGTCCTGATGAGGTCGAGCAGCCTGGCATACATGGCGGGCACGCCCTGCACCACCGTGATGGCGCCATCCGTCAGTGCGCGCAGCATCGCTTTTGGCGAATAGCGGGGCTCGATGTCGAGACACGCGCCCGCGAACAGCGTTCCCAGGCAAACCGATGCGAGTCCATACACGTGCGAGAAGGGCAGCACCCCGTAGACGCAATCGCCAGGGCCAAGGCGCCGGAGCGTGCTCGACACCTTCGCAATAAAAAGCAGGTTGCGATGGGTGAGCATCACGCCTTTGGGAAGGCCGGTGGTGCCGGAGGTATAGATCAGCGCCGCGACTTGTCGTGCGGCATCGTCGTGCACTGGTTCCGGCTCGCCGTCGAGGCTGCCTCTCCCGAGCACCACGTCATCCATCGCCGCAATGACGAGAATTCCGTCGGCATCATGCCTGCGCGCATGCGCGCCGGCCTCCGGCGACACGTGCCTGAGATAGATGATTCGGCGCGGCGCGCAATGGTCGCGGATGGCGTCCACTTCCGGTGCGCTCAACCGGGCATTGACCAGAACGGTCCACGCGTCGAGGCTGCCTACGGCAAACAGCAAGGCGACCATGGCAGCGCAGTTCTCGCCGACAATCATCACCCGATCGCCGGGGCGCACCTCCGCCTGCCGAAGACCTCTCGCAGCCGACTCGCTCGCCTCGCACAGGGTGGCATACGTCCATTGCCTGCCGCGCTCGCGCAACGCCGGCCGCCCCGGATGGCGCGTCGCGTTGATGTCGACGATATCGCCGAGGCGCCGGGGCAGGGCCGCCAGCAGGCGCGCACTATCGGCGAGCTCCGTCTCGACGGCTGCCGCCGAAGCCCTTGGCGCGTCCGTCATGAGGCGTCGCGGATCATGTTGCGCGCGATCACGAGCTGCTGGATCTGACTCGTGCCCTCATAGATCCGGAACAGCCGCACGTCACGGTAAAAGCGCTCGATCGCGTAGTCGCTGACATACCCCGCGCCGCCATGGATTTGCACGGCCCGGTCAGCCACGCGACCGCACATCTCGGAGCTGAACAGCTTGGCGCACGCGGCCTCCGTGCTCACGTCACGGCCCTCGTCCCGGCGACGGGCGGCGTCGATGACCATCGAGCGCGCGGCATAGATTTCAGTCTTGCTGTCGGCGAGCATGGCCTGCACCAACTGGAACTGCGCAATCGGCTGGCCGAACTGCTTGCGCTCCATCGCGTAGGCGAGCGCGTCGGAAAGCATCCGCTCCGCCGCCGCGACGCACACCGCGGCGATGTGGAGC
>JBDUCE010000384.1:0-3278 GCA_040003635.1 Betaproteobacteria bacterium | reverse complement strand
CGTTCGCAGAGCGGGGATTGCTTTAGAGCACGCTGCACGCTTCCTAATCCGAGCGCGCATCGTGACCGGCGCATCGGTTGTAACGTTGTCGAGCAGCTGTCCAACGGCCACCGGCGCCTCGGGTTGCAATATGCATATAAAATGCATATAATGTCCATGGCGAGCAGCTTCGATCCATCGAAGAATGCGTCAAATCTGCGCAAGCACGGGCTTATGAAAACGGAGTATGACTTTTCCAAAGGCAAGCGGGGTGCGGTGCTACGGTCCGAGGGCAAGACCCGCATTACGATTTATCTGGACGACGCGGTGATTGAGCGATTCAAGTCCCTCTCCGAGAAAACGGGAAAGGGATATCAGACCTTGGTCAACGACGCACTGCGAGCTCATTTGGGTGTCGATGAAGCGCCTCTCACCGCTGTTGCCCTGCGGCGCATTCTGCGCGAGGAATTGGCGCACCAGGGATAATCGTAGTCCAGGCGCGGCCTAGAATGAGAACCATGATTACCACGCTGGAAATGGCACGGAATTCGCGCTATACTAATTAGCTTTGCTGGCTGCGCGCCCCTGAGGCTTGATTCCAGGACGCCCGGCCCCGACCGGGACAATGCCGGGCACCGAGATCGAACAAGGAGCGAGCCATGGCTCGAGTCTGCCAAGTCACAGGCAAGGCCCCGATGGTGGGCAACAACGTTTCACACGCCAACAACAAGACCAAGCGGCGGTTCCTGCCGAACCTGCAGCGCCGCCGGTTTTGGGTGGAGAGCGAAAACCGCTGGATCAACCTGCGCCTGACCAATGCCGGGCTGCGTACCATCGACAAGAAGGGCATCGACGTCGTACTGGCAGATATACGGGCCCGCGGCGAGCGCGTCTGACAGAGCCGATCGGCGTCCGCCTGAGGCCCGACCTCCGAAGGCGTTTCGAAGCATGCCCTGAAGGCTTTCCAAGGAAACTCCATGCGTGAAAAGATCAAGCTCGAATCTTCGGCCGGTACCGGCCACTTCTACACCACGACCAAGAACAAGAAGCTCATGCCCGAGAAGATGGAGATCAAGAAGTTCGATCCCGTCGCGCGCAAGCACGTGGCGTACAAGGAAACGAAGCTCAAGTAGCCTTTTACCCGGCAACGGCGGCTTGCCCGCGCGTTGTCGAAGGCCGCGCTCGCGGCGCGTATCAGCCGAGCCTTCAGGGATTCATGCGGGCACGCCCTGATTTCGGCAAAGACGCCGACGCCTAACCCGGAACGCCTTTGAGCAGATACGCGGTCACCGGCTGCGTAAACCCTTTGAGGCTCAGCGGTCCGACAGGCTCCATTTCCCAATCGTCTGCCAGCGCTGCACGTGCCCGGCGGTCAATCAGGATCTGTCCAGGTTGCGCTTCGCCGCACAGCCGCGCCGCCAGATTGACCACCCCGCCGATCGCCGTATAGTCCCAGCGGCCTTCGAACCCGAACGCCCCCAGCGTGGCAAAGCCAAGCGCAATGCCGATGCCGAGGTCGAGCTTGTAGCCGAGCTTCAACCAGCGCGCGCGCAGCGGTGCAAAACGCTCCTGCATCTCGAGGGCCATCCGTGCCGCACGCTTCGCGGCGTCGGGAATCGGGAGCGGATCGTTGAAGAACAGCAGGATGCCGTCGCCGGCAAATCGGTCGAGCGTGCCCTCGTATTGCGTGACCAGGATGCCCATGGTGCTGTGATATTCGCGCAGCACCGTCTCGACCTCTTCCGGCTCGACCCCGTCCGTGAAGGCGGTGAAGCCGCGCAGATCGAGAAACACATAACAGATTTCCCGGCGGTGCGGGGTGAGGATCGATTTCTCGCCCGCGGTCATGATGGCCTCGCCCACCGTCGGTGAAAAGAAGCGCTTGAGCTGTCCCAGGCGATCGAGTTGCGCCACCTGCTCGCGCACCCGCGCCTCGAGGTTGAGATTCCACTCTTTCAGCTCGCCATTCAGACGCCGGACTTCGTCGTGCAGGGCCTTGATCCTCAGCATCGACTTGACCCTCGCCCCCAGTGCTGCGTGATCGACGGGCTTGGTCAGGTACTCGTCGCCACCGGCCTCCAATGCCGCCACCACGTCTTTGGAATCGGATTTGGCCGTGACCAGGACGATCGGGATAAAGGGCAGCGCCGGGTCGGCGCGCAGCCGGCGGCAGACTTCGATGCCGTCGAGTTTCGGCATCATCACGTCGAGCAGGATGAGATCCGGATGATGCTCGCTCACCGCCGTCAACGCTTCTTCGCCGTCGGTGGCAATCACGATTTCATATCCCTGTGCCTCCAGCCGCATGCGCAGGATGTCGACATTGGCCGCGTTATCGTCGACGACCAGAACTCTCGGCGGGGTATGCATGGCGAACGTCAACTCACTCCGGCAGGTATTCGCGGATCTTGGCGAGCAACAGCCGCGGGCTGTACGGTTTGGTTACGTAGCCGCTACACCCGGCCGCGTACGCCTTCTGGTCATCACCGCTCAGCGCATACGAAGTGATGGCGATGACCGGGATGTCGCGCAAGCCTGGATCCGCTTTGATCCTGCGCGTGACTTCGTAGCCGTCGATTCCCGGGAGCTGGATGTCCATCAGGATGAGGTCGGGCCGCTCGCGGTCGGCGAGCACCGCGAGGCCCTCCTCGCCGCTCGTCGCCTCGACCAGCGCGTAACCGCTTATCGACAACAGATCACGCACGATCCGGCGATTGTCTTCCTGGTCCTCGATCAACAATATCCTCTTGCTCATATCATCCCTCCATGCTCGGCAGCGCGCACCGGGATGTTGAAAAAAAACGTCGAACCCTTCCCCAATTCCGACTCGACCCAGATTCGGCCGCCATGCATCTCGACGATCCGCTTGGCAATGGCGAGCCCGAGCCCGGTGCCGCTGCCTGTTTTCTTGGGCAAGCTGTCAGCCTGCTGGAACTCCTCGAAGATCTTCTGGCGATCCTCGTCGCGAATCCCGGGGCCGGTATCGGCGACCGAAACCAGGAACGTCCCGTCCGAGGCGCGCACCCGCACCACCACTTCACCTGCTTCGGTGAACTTGATGGCATTGCCCATCAGGTTCAGGAGCACCTGCATGATGCGACGCTCGTCGGCGCGGCCGACGGGGAGGTCCGACGCGACATCGACCTCGAGCCGGAGCCGTTTTTCGGCGGCGAGCGAGCCCACGGAATTCGCCACGGCCTGCACCACGTCGGGGAACGAGTAATCGCTGAGCGTCAGCACGAGTTGGCCGGCCTCGATCTTCGACAGGTCGAGCACGTCGTTGATGAGACCGAGCAGGT
>JBDUCE010000029.1:0-11098 GCA_040003635.1 Betaproteobacteria bacterium | reverse complement strand
TCACCCACGAAAAGCTGGGTGTCGCGGGTGACGGTGCCCTGGTGCACGCGGAACACCCCGAGCTTGCCCACGAACGGGTCGATGACCACCTTGAACACGTGCGCCAGCACATGCTTTCCCGGGTTTGGCTCCGACCGGAATTCCTGTGCATTCTCGCCTTCGCCCCGGTAGAAGAGCGGCGGATTGCCTTCGGCGGGATTGGGCAGGAGCTTGACCATGATGTCGAGAAGCTCCGGGACGCCGACGCCGTTGCGCGCGCTGACGAAGCAGACGGGCACGAGATGGCCCTCCCGCAGCGCCTTTTCGAACGGCGCGTGGAGTTGCTGCGGCTCGATCTCGCCTTGCTCGAGGTAGAGCGACATGAGGTCTTCATCGACTTCGACCACCTGGTCCACCAACGCCCGGTGAGCCGCGGCCACCGACGAAAAATCCGCGTCGCCCGATGGATTGAAGAAGCAATCGACCACCCGCTTGCCGCCGTCGGCCGGCAGATTGATGGGCAGACACTCCTTGCCAAAGCTCGACTGGATGGCCGCGAGCAGCCCGGGAAGATCGACGTTGTCGCAATCGATCTTGTTGATGATGACCAGCCGGCAAAGGCGCCGCTCGAGAGCCCACTCCATCATGCGGGAAGTGATCATCTCGATCCCCGCCTGGGCGTTGATCACGATCGCCGCCGTTTCGACTGCGGCCAGCGCACCGATGGCCTGGCCGATGAAATCCGGGAATCCCGGTGCGTCGATCAGATGAACGCGCGTGTCGCCGGTATCGAGATGCAGTATCGACGCCCGCAGCGAGTGCTGGAAGGATTTCTCCAGGGCATCGAAGTCGCTGACGGTCGTTCCGCGCTCGACATTCCCGGCACTGAGAAGCGCGCCGGATTTCACCAGGAGCGATTCGGCCAGCGTCGTCTTGCCGGAAGCCCCATGACCCACCAGGGCGATGGTGCGGATGTTTTCGGTGGCGTATTGCGCCATGCCTCGCTCCTCCTTTGTGGCGAGGCATCAATTTACCCTGTCACTGCCCTCCGTGCCAATGCCGCTCACAGCGCGGCATCGGCTGCATCATCCCGGGCCCGACCGCACTCCTTCCTAGGCCGGGCGTGCGGAGATGAACTTCAGCGCGACGCCGTTGTTGCACCACCGTTGTCCGGTGGGTGGCGGGCCGTCGTCGAACACATGGCCATGATGACCGCCGCAACGCACGCAGTGATACTCGGTGCGCGGCGCAAACAGCTTCATGTCGCGCTTCTCCACGAAATGCCCCGGAATGCTGGTGACGAAGCTCGGCCACCCCGTGCCGCTGTCGAATTTCATGCGGGAGGTGAAAAGAGGAAGATCACAGCCCGCACAGGCGAATACACCGGGCCGCTTTTCATCGTTCAACGCGCTCGAAAAGGGCCGCTCCGTGCCTTCCTCGCGCAACACGTTGAACTGGGTCGGATTGAGCTGGCGCTTCCACTCATCGACCGATTTGGCGACGGCGTCGGTGGGATTCGGGACCTGGACGCCCTTGGGCAACAAAACCTTCCAGTCGCGCCGCATCTCGTCGATCGCGGCCGACGAATTCGCCACCGGCGCCGCGACGGCAGCCCGGACGGCCCACAGCGAAGCGCAAGCTCCGGCCAGGCGTTGCAGGAAATCTCGGCGTTCCATTACGGCTCTCCTTGTTCAGTCAGGTGTTCTCTTTGGTCGCAACGTCCGGGCTGGGCTTACGGGGGCGCTGTCGGCTGATCGGAACCGCCGGCCGATGATCCAGGCGTAAATCCCCACGTTCACCACTATGACTACGGCCGCCAGCAAAAGTTGGATGCGTGGGGTGAGGCCGGCAGGATACAACACCGGCACCACGTAATGATCGATGAAGTCGCCGCCATAGCCCGGCGCGCCGCCCGCCATGCGCAGCCGTTGTTCCCATGGTGTCAGTGGGCAGATCCAGCCATTCCATTCGAGCAGGATGGCCCAAGTGACGGCCGGCAGGTGCAACCACGCGAGCTTGGAGCGCCAGGCGACGGCCAGTCCGCCCAGCAACACAAACCCCACGAACGCGAAGTGGACGAGCACCAGCGCATCGGCCAATAGTCCGTAGGGCATTGTCGTCCACCGCCGCGTAGGGGAATTCCTACACCGAAGTTACTCGCATCCCGATGGCTGGGGTAGCGCGTCCCACTCATTATGACGTTGCCCTATTTGGGACCACATCGGAGGCGCCGTGCGCGACACCAGATTGACAGGAACGGGGCAGCGCGCGCGTGTCGCGCTTATCGGCATCATCGGCGCAGACGACCTTCTGGGGGTGGAGGTGGTGGACCGCGACGGCAACATGGTCGGACAACTGCACGACATCATGCTGGACCTCCGGCGCAACCGCATTGCCTACGGCGTGGTGGAGTTGCGCCAAGCCCGGGAAGACGGGGAGCGGTTGATCGCCATTCCGTGGAATGCGCTGTTCCAGGATGTGGACGCGGATCGCTTTTCGGTCAATGCCCCCCGTGATCGCATCGAGCAGGCACCCTTGGGGCCGGCCGAAATGGCCGCCAACGGACTGGACGGAGAGGTCGCGATCTTCGCCCACCATTACTTCGGAACCCGTCCGTACTGGGAACACGGCGCTCAGCTCTGCTAGAAGCGCGATTCTTCCGGAGCGCGTCCAATGAAAAAGAAACCTGCCCTTGCGACTCCCGGCCAGGTGGTGCTGCCGCTGGCTGCCGCCGCGTTGCTGGCCGCCTGCGATTCCTACGCGGCGACTCCCGACAGGACCCGAAGCACCCCGGTCAGGTCGGGCCATCCCGTTGCCGGGAAATCGGCCCTGGGGTCCGCCCGCAATGCGTTACCTCCGGATCAGCCTGCCGTCACGTCACGCTCGAAGCGCCACTCGCCCACGCGAGCCTGAAGGTAGTCCCGGCGCCTACGCGGTGACCGCGATCCACTCGCGGAGCTGCCGTAACAACTCTTCCTCCTGATACGGCTTGCCGAGGTAGGCGTTGACCCCCAGCGCCTGCGCGCGGTTGCGGTGTTTTTCTGCGGTTCGCGATGTGATCATGATGATCGGGATGTGCGCGTGTCGCGAATCCGACTTGATCGTCTTGGTGAACTCGAATCCATCCATGCGCGGCATCTCGATATCGAGCAGGATCACGTCGGGCAGGCGTGTCTTTTCCGTCATGCGCTGGAGGGCATCCATGCCGTCCTTGGCGGTGATCACCTCGAAGCCTTCGCGCGTCAGCAGGCGGCTCGTGATCTTGCGCACCGTGAGCGAGTCGTCGACCACCATCACCAGGGGCGGACCGGCCGCAAGCTTGGCGGCCGCAGCGGGTTGCAGTGCGCGACCCGCGGCGTCGTGATCGAGCCCCGGAAGATCGGGGCGCTGCGCGAGCTGAACCGGATTGATGATGAGCACGATCTCGCCGGTCCCGAGGACTGTGGCGCCGGCGATTCCGCTCACCCGCGCGAGTTGCGGTCCGATGTTCTTCACGACCACTTCCTGGTGGCCGATCATCTCGTCCACGTGCATCGCCGCGGTCCCTTGGCCGCTGCGCAACAGCAGCACGGGGTTGAAGCGTCCCGGCACCGGACTCGACTGGGTGTCGCCCAAGAGGCGCGGCAGGTAATGAAACGGATACCTCCGCCCTTGCCAGGCCACTTCGCCGGCCTTGTACAGCGCTTTTAGCGGGTCGGACTTGATCTGCTGGACCTGTTCGACCATCGGCGCCGGCAGCGCCCACAGCCGGCCGCCCGCGCGCACCAGTACGGCCTGGGCGACCGCCAGCGTGAGGGGCAGATAGAGCATGAAGGTGGTGCCCTGGCCGGCGCGCGTGGAGACTTCGACGCGCCCGCCGAGCGTTGCGATCTCGGAGCGCACCACGTCCATTCCGATGCCCCGGCCGGATACGGAAGTGAGCTTTGCCGCGGTGGAGAACCCGGGCTGGAAGACGCATTCGATGAGTTGGGCGTCGGTGGGCTTGGCGTTGGCGCCGAGCCGCCCCTGGGCGACGGCGCGGGCCCGGATTCGATCGAGGTCGAGGCCCGCGCCGTCATCGGCGAGCTCGATCGCGATTTCGTTGCCGACCTGCCGCACCGTCACCACGATCTCACCGGTGGCCGCCTTGCCGGCGGCAACCCGCGCGTCGCGTGCCTCGATGCCGTGATCGAGCGCGTTGCGCAACAGGTGCTCGAGCGGCCCCACCAGTTTTTCGAGGACCGACCGATCGAGCTCTACCTGCGTGCCGCGGATGTCGAGGTTGACCCGCTTGTCGAGGTCCTTCGCGACCTGGCGGACGATGCGATACAGGCGTTCTGACAAGCTTCCGAACGGCACCGTTCGAATCGAAAAGAGCTGTTGCTGCACCTCCCGCGACAACCGCGCCTGTGACACCAGTGCGGCATCGGCATCGTCGACGTTGCGCAAGAGCGCCTGCTGTACCGTGGAGACGTCATTCACCCCTTCGGCGAGCGAGCGCGTCAGTTCCTGGAAGCGGGTGTAGCGATCGAACTCGAGGGGATCGAAATCGGCATTGGCCTCGGGTCGCAGGCTCAAGCGCGATTGAATCTGTGACTCGGCCTGGATCTCGATTTCGCGAACCTGCGCGCGCATCCGGATCACGTTGCTGGTGAGCTCCAGCAAGTTGGCCTTGAGGGCGCGCAACTCCCCTTCGACTCTTGCCCGCGCGATGGCAACTTCTCCGGCTTCGTTGACCAACCGGTCGATGATGTCGGCACGCACGCGCAGCATCGCCCGTTGTCCCGCCTCCGACTCCGCGGCGCCAGGCTGGGGCTCGGTCCCGGACGGTGCATTATCGCCGGCAGCACCCGAGACTCCGGGCAACGGAAGCCGCACCACCACCGGCGACGCGGTGGGGGACGCGCCGGCATCGTGAGTTGCCGATGGCGCGTTGGCCGCGACACCGCGCTCGTCGTTGGCGGCCGCCGCGCCTGCCCCGGATCCCGCCAGGGTCGCGCCAAGGCTCGGCAAGACGACATCGGTGCGGCCTTCGCGCAACGCATCGAGCACAAAGCCCACCCGGTCGAGGTCGGCATCGAGCGCATCGAAAAGCTCCGGCGTGCCTTGGGCAACCTCCTCCCCCGCAGCCATGCGCGTTTCCATCCGGTGGGTGAGCTCACCCAGGCGCATGGCGCCCGCCATTCGCGCGCTGCCCTTGAACGTATGGAGCGTGCGGCGCAACCCGCCGGCATGATGAGGGTCGCCGGGATTGCGGCGCCAGGCGCGTAGCTGTTCGGCACCCAGCGGGAAGAGCTCATCGGCTTCTTCGATGAAAATCGGCAACAACTGCGCGTCGACTTCGTCGCGGATCTGATCCAGCGGTGTCTCGACTTCGATCGGCGCGGCTAACGGTGGCTCGTCGGGGGGGGACAATGCCGCGAAAGCGCTGGACGCCTCGGCGCCGGCGACGCTGTCGGTTGCCCGCTCGCCCGTTCCCCACCCGAGGTCGAAAAACGCGGGTGTCGCTCTGCCGACGATCGGTGCGTCCTCCGTAGCTGCCTCACTGGCCGCCGGCGACGTCTCGATCCTCGATGAGGCCTGGGATGCTTCATGGCGCAGGAGATCGAGCTCGCGCTGTATTTCTTCGGCTTCCACGGCGTCGGGTGCGGTAAACGCATCCTGCTGCTTGACCTTCGCCGCCAGAGTGGTCAATCCGGCGATCGCGCGCGCCAGAACCGGTTGCGCGGCGCTCGGCACGGGGCCCGGCGCCTGTTGCAACGCAAGCAAGCACTGCTCGAGCGCCCTCGCAGTCGTGGCGACCAGCGGAAAGCCGCCGGTGCGATGAATGCCGCACAACGTGTGGCTGGCGCGCACCATCGAGGCCGAGAGCTCATGCCCGGGGTCGAATTGCAGCAACGTGAGCTCATAGGCGAGGGTTTCGAGGTGCTCGTCGGCCTCCGCCGTCAGGATTTCGTGGAGCGAGCGTGAAAGCGTGACACCGCCGACCGTGATGTCTTCGACACCGGGCTCATGGGTGCCAAGCTCCAGGGCGCCAGGCTCTTGCGTGCCAAGCTCCAGGGCGCCAGGCTCTTGCGTGCCAAGCTCCTGGGTGCCGGCCTCCTCGGTGCCGGGGTCGTGCGCGCCGGGGTCCTGGATGCCAGGCTCCCGGATGCCAAGCTCGTGGGTGCCGGGCTCCTGTGCGCCGGAAACCTGGGCGCCGGAGTCCTGCGCGGGCTCTTGCATGCCCGGCGCTCGGGTGTCCGGGTCCTGCATCCCGGCCTCATGCGGGCCGGAACTCTGCGTGTCGGGCGCCACATCCATCGTCTCCCCGGTACGCTCCTCGTGCGCCGTGGGGCCCTGATCCGCAGGCAGCACCAGCGAAAGCCGGGCTGAGTGCGACGACGGCGCGAAGCCAACCGCATCGAATGTCGACTCCGCGGCGTCCCGGCTCATACGATCCGCGCGCTCTTCGATCAGATCGTCATTACCGGGCCCGGACACATCGATCGCATCGAATCCGATGATCGGTGTCACCAAATCTTCATGGCTCGCCTCTGCCAGCTCGACGGGTTCGAGGGTAAGCGGCGTGTCGGGCACGCTCTCCCCGAGCTCCGGCAACTCGATCCACGCATGCTCTTCCGGCGCCTCGGTGTCGAGGCCTTCTCCGGATTCCGGTAGCGCGATAGGGGCGGGCGGACTCGATTCGAGCGCCGCCTCGAAAGGCGCGGCGGCCCGATCCCTTGCTCCGACATCGCGTTCGCGTTGCTCCGGGGGCGAACGTGATGCAAGGATCGACTCGCGGCGACCCGGCTGCTCGGCCTCGACCGCGAGAATCGCCGCGTGAACGGCCAGCGCATCCGGATCGACACGGCCGACCGCGCGAAGGTCGGCCACCCAGCGCCTGAACTCGACTTCTGCAGTGCCAATCATCACCAGCACGGCGTGCGTGACCGGGCGATCTTCCTCGAGCAGCCGATTGTGGACCTGCTCGACTTCGTAGGCGATCTCGCCCAGCGCCGCGAGTCCGACCATCCGTCCGCTGCCCTTCAGCGTGTGAAACTGCCGGCGGACCGTGCGCAACGCCTCCCGATCGCCCGCATTGTGGGACAGGATCCGGTGATGCTGGGCAACGGTGTCGAGTACTTCGGCCGCCTCATCGATAAAGATTTCGAGCAGCTCCGCATCGAGAGCATGCGTGCCCGAATCGAGCAGGCGTTGTGTTTCAGCGGAAACTTCCGGCGCCAGCGCCGCATTGCCGCCGGTGATGGCGCTGATCGCAACCGTTGCGCTGCCGCCCTCATCGAGCTCGCGCAGTGCGGCCCTCGCTTGTCCAACGAGCTCGGTATCGCCAATGAGCTCCGCATCGTCGCGAAGCACCGCGAGCTTGGCCTTGAGCGCATCCCGCGCCGCTTGGTCAGCGGGGGCGCGACGCACTTCGGCGAGGAGCTCGGGCAGTGCGCTGCGTTGCTCTTCGACCGCGGCTTCGACCGAATCGGCGGACGTTTCGGTGATGGCTTCCGGCGTTTCCCCGCGGCGGCGCGCGAGAAGCGGCACGATCAGCCGCTCATGATCGGGACGCTGCTGCTCCACCGCCTCGATGTAGAAGCCGAGTCCGGAAAGCGACTCGGCAAGAAGATCGAGATCGGCGTCGGAAATCACGGTGGCCGGATCAGCGTAGGAAACAATCTGCTCCTGGCAGGAGCCGAGCAGCTCGTCGGCGGCGTCGAGACCAAGCATGCGCAGCGCACCGCGGATCTGGACGCCGTCTTTGGCGAGTGACGAAAGCTCGCCGCGCTTGCCGTGGTCGCGGAAGAATCCATCGAGCACCTGCTCCATGTGACGCAGGTTGGCCTGGATCTCGCGGCCGACCTGCGCGAGCAGCACGCGCTCCTGCGCCCGCTTCGACATTTCATCCAGGACCGGCGCCCCGGCGCCGCCTTCGAACGCCCGCGCAGCCTGGGCGGCGTCGAGGCGCGCCAGCATCACATCGACCTGCTTCGGAAATTCGGGCGACAAGCTCGCGTGGTTGGCGAAGGCGCTTTCGGCCAGCAGCATGGCCGTTGCGTACTCCAAGGCAACCGGTTCCGGCACGTTGCCCGAAGGCATCCGCTCGAGCCGCGCCACCAGCGCCGAGGTGAGCTTGACGAGTGGCACATTGTCGATGGCCACGGCGTGCGCATGCACCGACGTGAGCATCTGCTTCAGCTTCGGCAGATTCTCCGCGCGCCCCGAGGTGAACTTGAGCCACGATTCCTTGGCGTGGCCGAGTTGCTCCCGCGCCTCGCGCAAGTGCGGTTGAATGCGCACCAGATCCGCATTGAGCACTTCCGCCGATGGAATGAGCCCCGCCAGCCGGAACGCGCGCTGCACGGCCTCGATCGACGGCGCGACCGGGGCGCTGATGGCGACGTAATACAGCACTTCGCGCCGCAGCCGGTCCGCGACCTTGGCCGAGCCTTCGACCAGGCGCCGAATCTGCAGATCGATCCGCCCGGCGAGCTGCTTCACGCCAAAGCTCGCATCGAGTCCGCGCTCGACGATGGCGTCGAGCAGGGCGCCGGTGGTCCACCAGAAACTCCGCAGGTTCGCCTGCGCGGTGGCTTCTTCGATGCCGGCAAGTGCATCGCGCATGTTGCGTGCACCTTCTTCGTCGCCACGAAGCCACGCGAGCAGACCGCGCTGGTACTGGCGGCGTTGCCGGACAAGGTAGGAAGGGAGCTTGTCCGCCGCGAGCGCACGCCCGGCCGCGTGGGCAGGCGAACGTGCGCTTACATCCGGATAAAAGAGGTCGGTCGGCGCACTCGCGCGCGCGCCCCGGGCGCGCTGCATCGCTTCATATTCGGGAAAGAGCTTGAGCGGCACGGCGGGCGCGCCGTTGACCAGCTCGTCGAGAAAGATCTGGAGCTTGCGGCAAGCACGATCGATGCACAGGGAGACGGCCGGGGTTTCGGACGCAGGACGCGCATCGAGATCGGAAAGCTGCCGCTCGATCTCGTCGGTGAAGGCCACGACCGCATCGAGGCCGACCATCTGGATCGCCCCCGCCGCCTGATGCACGTGGGTGCGGGCGTGCTTGAGCGCCGTGGCGTCCTCCGGGGCCGCAGTGTACGCGGCCAGCGCTTCGAGCCCGCGCCGGAGCGCCTCGTCGATCTCGGGCTGTACCCAGGACAGCGGTCCCAGGTCGAATTCAGGAGGAACTTCGCTCGTTACAGGGGTCGCTGCTGCCATCACTCGCTCGCTTTAATACGCATGACGCTGAATCGAGCAAGAAGCAGGCCCGAAGGTGCCCAAGCTGCGGCAGCGGTGTTGCGCGCTACACCTTGAAGCCGGCAACGGAGCTGCGAAGCTCCGCGGCGAGCTTGGTGAGCTGTCCGATCGAGACATTCGTCTGCTTGGTGCCTTCGGTCGCCTCTTCCGAAATGCGCAGGATGCCTTGCATGCCGACGGTGACGTCGTTCACCGATGCCGACTGTTTCTGGGCCTGCTCCGAAATACCTCCGATCAACGTCGCCAGCTCGCGCGAGACCTTGCCGATCTCCTCCAGCGCCTGCCCCGCGGCGTCGGAAAGCTTCGTTCCTTCGACCACTCCCACGGTGCTCTTTTCCATGGCCGCGACCGCGTCCTGGGTGTCGGCCTGAATGGTTTTCACGATCGCTTCGATCTGCTTCGTGGCTTCGGCCGATCGCTCCGCCAGTCGCTGCACTTCCTCGGCTACCACCGTAAAGCCCCGGCCGGCTTCGCCCGCGGACGCCGCCTGGATGGCGGCGTTGAGCGCGAGCACGTTGGTCTGCTCGGTAATGTCGGAGATGAGCTCGACGATTTCCCCGATCTCGAGCGAGCTTTCGCCGAGGCGCTTGATGCGCTTCGACGTGTCCTGGATCTGGCTGCGGATGTCGTTCATTCCGGCAATCTGGTTCTGCACCGACTGCGCGCCCGTTTCGGCGGCGGTAAGCGACTGTTGCGCCACGCGCGCAGATTGCACCGCCGACTGCGACACCTCGCTGATCGACTGCGCCATCTGCAACACCGAGCCCGACGCCTGCTGAATCTCGCGGTATTGCCGTTGCGAGGCCTCCGACAACCGGTTCGACACCGCCTGCGCATCCTGCGTCGCCCGGGTCACCTCGTCGGTCGCCGAGTTGATTCCCTTGACCAGGGTACGCAATTCCTCGATCGTGAAATTGATCGAGTCGGCGATGGCGCCGGTGACATCCTCGGTTACCGAAGCCTGCACCGTGAGGTCGCCGTCGGCAAGGTTTCCCATCTCGTTCAGCAACCGCAAAATGGCTTCCTGGTTGCGTCTGTTTTCCTGCTCGCTGCCGAACGCACGACTGCGCGCATCGTCGCGCGACACCTTGCCCAGGAGGCCCAGGGCCAATAGCGCCAGGACGCCGAAGAAAAGCGCCGCAAAGGCGGTGAACCGGCTGCCACTCTCGAATTGCTCAGCGAGCCTGGTGGTGTCGCCGAGCAGCGCCTCCGATTCCTCGTTGACCGCACGCGCCCCTTGCTTCGCGACGAGCAGCCGATTCATGTTCTGCACCAGGGCATTGACACCGGTCTCATAGGGGCCGAAGCGCTTCTGCAACTCGACGAGCCCCGCGCGCGCATCCTCGTTGCGGATACCCGGAAGCCGCAGCGCCTCGCTGCCTTTCAGAAGGCCGCCGGAGATATCGCGGAACGTGCCGGTATCCTTGACCAGCAGGAAGGCAACGTCAGGGTCGACCTCGTCGGACGAGGCCAGCGCATTGGCATTCTTCGCGATCCGCTGTGAAAGCACGGCAAGCTGGTTGGCGAAATCGACTTCACGGGCGCTGCCGCCGGCCTGGCTCACCTGCTGGGTGACCTGTTGCGCCAGTTCGAGCAGCGCGTTGTTGCCGCGGTTGATCGTGCCAAGGCCTTTCGCGAGCGCCGCGAGGGGCTCCTGGTTTTCGAGCACATGCGTGGTGCTGGCATCGACGCGATCCCAGCGTGTCTTGGTCTCCTGCAGCAGCTTGACCACGGCTTCGTCCCCGGCGGCATCGAGGTTCACGCCCTTCGCCGGCCCACCGCTGGTGAGCACTTCGAGGTCGGCCTTGAAGCGATCGCGGCTGTCTTTCACCGCAGCGAAAGCGCTCGCCTGGCCCTGCGCGGCGAAGGCGGTGCCGCGCGCGAGCCGCTG